>JBAXGN010000091.1 GCA_037139415.1 Verrucomicrobiota bacterium
GGTGCGCAAAACGACGCCACAACCAGAGTAGTTAAAGTTACGAAGTCAAATTAATTAACCCCATGAACCTTTGGAGGTCAAGTCCAGGGCCAAGGATCCATCAACGCTCACTGCGGTGACTAATCAGTCAAGGATTGGGCAATGAACGTTGGGCAGCAGCGGGCCATCCAGTTTGTTGGTCAGGATGGCGCAACCAATTATTGCGACCACTGACATTTTTACGGTATTGCCAAATGGCCAGACTTGCGCCACACTCATCCCGCAACGCCATTATTCAGCAAACCCAAACGGCCGAGTCACGGTGTATGGGGTTGATGGTTGGCAAGGTTTTTGTACACGTGGAATTTATGTCGGAAAACAGCTCTGACACCCAGTTTATCACGGCCACGGATCGGGATTGGGCGACGAAATTGAAGTCGCTGCAACCGACGCCGGGATACTGTATTTTCGTGGACATCGTCGGCTCCACGGCGCTGAAGGACAGCAGCATTTCCGAATGGTGCAAGTTCATTCATCACACGTTCAACAGCACGCAATTCCACATTCCCGTGCCCATCCAGCCGCTTAAAAGCATCGGCGACTGCCTGATGTATTACATCCCCGAGCCGCAGATGTGCGGTGAGACCCCGCTTTCATTGCTGGCCGGATTATACGGGCTGACCCGCCACACCGATGCCATCTTGCGCGATGTGCGCGTCTCCATCGGTTATTGCCAGGATGTCTATGCCGTTTCTTTCCTGCTGGGCATGCACGACTTTTATGGCAAGGACATTGATCTCACCTCGCGCCTGTTAGCCATCGCGCAGAGCAAGGAGATTTTGATGAACGAACCGTTTTACCAGCAGGTGCGGATGGAATTCAGCCACCACCAGAACTTCGAGCAGTACCCCTGCATGTTGGAAATTCAGGGGCCTTGGACCCAAACCATGAAAGGGTTCCGCCAGCCGCTCCGCGTTTTTAAAGTCCATCCTCCCGAGCTTCCCTAATCCCCCCAACGCCAACAGGGTCATTCAAAAAATTATGACCAGCAGATGCCAAGTCAGAAGCCAACTTTTGCAGAAATATTTTCGGGCACAAAAATAGGAAAATGGGACGGTTGCCAAGGGGATTCCATTTTCAACCGCCCCATTTTGATGGTTTGCATCGAGGGAGAGCAGGTTATTCAGGGACACTGATCATCCAGCGTTTGGCGCGGGTACGGCGGTCGAGGTAGGCGAGGAAGTCGAAGGCGGCGGATGCCGGGTCCTCCGGGATTTCGGCGGCGGGGATGGCGCGGGCAAGTTGTGCGATGCGGTAGCTGTCGTGGGTGCCTTGGGTGAGGTCGCGGGCAATCGCGCCCTGATTGACGAAGAGCAGGAACTTTTCCTGCCGGGTCCAAGGGTTGTTATTCATGGTCGTTAATTCGTGTTTTATGTTCATAATGTTTATCATTTCGGGGAACAGCCTAAACCAGGGGGTAGGACAAATACGGTCCTACCCCTCAAAAAAGTTTGAGAAATATTTTGAGGGGAAAAGCCCAATCTCACCATGCCCCGCATGGACGGTTGGGAGACCTTGGCAGCCCTCCGCCAGATCGTGCCCGGCATCCCGGTAATCCTCGCCAGCGGCTACGATGAAGCGCATGTCATGAAGGACGAGCACACGGAAAAGCCCCAGGCATTTCTGGGCAAACCATACGAATTGGATGCCCTGCGCAAAACCCTTGAACGCGTGCTGGGGCAGGCCAAAACGGATTCCTCTACCCCAACCTCGTAGCTGCCGAGGTAAGGAGACGGATCCCCTTTGCGTAGTCGCCGACGTCAGTCCGCGCAAATGCAGGCTCCTGCTTGCCCCTCTGATAATTGAGGCTAATGACACTCATAATACCACTTAATTACACCCTGTCATTCATAAAAAATCCCTCATAAAAACATTGCCCATTCCCTTCCAGTTTGAAATATTCCCGCCGTTTAACGTGGCGTCGGTTCGGTCTCCGGCGGGAATCAGGGCGGAACCGTGACTGACAGCCCGGGTGGCCAACGTGTCACCCGATAAAATGCAACCATTGAAATTGATATGATAACTGAAATCTCGAATCTGCAAAAGGCGCGCGCGGCCTATGAACCCAAGTTGCCCCAGGTGTTCGCCAAACACAACTTGGCGGTCAAAATCGTCAAGGGTGGCAAAACCGAATCCGTGGCGGACCAGGCCGAAATCAAGGCCATGTTCCCCAACACCTACGGCCTGCCCGTGCTCGGCATGGCCAAGGGGACCAAAAAAGTGAAAGCCCCGGCCTTGAAAGTCGGCGTGGTGCTTTCCGGCGGCCAGGCCCCGGGCGGACACAACGTCATCGCCGGCCTGTTCGACGGACTCAAGACTCTCAATGCCGGCAGCGTGCTTTATGGCTTCCTTGGCGGCCCCAAGGGCTTGGTCGAAAATAAATACAAGGTGCTCGACCATGCCACCATTGACGCCTACCGCAACACCGGCGGCTTTGACATCATCGGCTCCGGCCGCGACAAGCTCGACAAACCCGAGCAGTTCGACAAAGTGGCCGCCAACTGCAAGGAACTCGGCATTAAAGCCGTGGTCGTCATCGGTGGCGACGATTCCAACACCAACGCCTGCCTGCTCGCCGAATACTTCCTTCAGCACAAGACCGGCATCCAGGTTATCGGCTGCCCCAAGACCATTGACGGCGACCTCAAGAACGAGCAGATTGAGACCTCCTTTGGCTTCGACACCGCCACCAAGGTTTACAGCGAACTCATCGGCAACATCCAGCGCGACGCCCTCTCCGCCAAGAAATACTGGCACTTCATCAAGCTCATGGGCCGCTCCGCCTCCCACATCGCGCTGGAATGCGCCTTGCAGACGCACCCCAACGTGACGCTGATCTCGGAAGAGATCGCCGCCCAGCGCCAGTCCCTCAAGCAGATCACCACCTACATTGCCGGCATCATCCGCGACCGCGGCAACGCCAAGCAAAACTTCGGCGTGGTGCTGATCCCCGAGGGCCTGGTGGAATTCGTTCCCGAAATCAAGCAACTCATCCACGAACTCAACGACATCATCGGCAAGCATAAGGATGAGTTTGAAGGGATGACCCTTGATGGCCGGGTGCGCCTGGTGCAAGGGCATCTGCTCGAAGAATCCCTCCTGGCCTTCAATGCGCTGCCCAGCGTCATCCAGATGCAGCTCCTTAAGGAGCGCGATTCCCACGGTAACGTCCAGGTGTCCCTGATCGAAACCGAGAAACTCCTCATCGAACTCGTCGCCAAGCAACTGGCCAAGTGGAAGGAAGACGGCACCTACACCGGCAAGTTCGCCGCCCTCAACCATTTCTTTGGCTATGAAGGCCGCTGCGCTGCGCCATCCAACTTCGATGCCGATTACGGCTACAGCCTTGGCTATACCTCCAGCCTGCTGATTGCCGATGGGCAGTCCGGTTACATGGCCGTCGTGAGCCAGGTCTCCAAGCCTGCCTCGGAATGGACCGCTGGCGGCATCCCGCTGACCATGATGATGAACATGGAACGCCGCCACAACAAACACGTCCCGGTCATCCGCAAGGCGCTGGTGGAACTGAACGGCAAACCGTTCCAGGTGCTGCTGGGCCATCGCGAAGTGTGGGCGGTGAACAGCGAATATATCTTCCCCGGCCCGATCCAGTACTTCGGCCCGTCGGAGGTCTGCGACCAACCGACCGTCACGCTCAAACAGGAGCGCGCCTGAGCGGAACGAAGGTTTTGAGCAAATCCCCCGGCGGCAACCTTGCTGCCGGGGGATTTTTCATGGATGGAGGTGTCCTCATTTGCGCGCGTTGGCAGTTGTTTCGGAGCAGCACACAGCTCGACGATTCAAACGCCGGGTTGAACGGAACATATATTTGTCATTCTTGCTTTCATCGGCTTTCTTTTAGCCAATGAAACGTAAAGCGGTTATTTTAGTCACGGCGAGCACCCAGAGCAAAGGCTCGGAGTTCGGTGACCTGTCATTGAGCCTTTCCGAATATTATTCGGAGGCCATCGTGGCCGCCGGTGGGGTGCCGCTGGTGTTGCCTTGCTTGGCCGACGAGACGGCGGTAGTGGCGGCGGTGCGTCAATGCGATGGGATTATGCTGACGGGTGGGGACGACGTGCAGCCCAAGCTGTATGCGCGCCGGCTGGCGCCCGCGCTGCGCCGCACGGTGGACCCCGTCCATCCCAAGCGGGAAATCGCTGAGCTATGGGTGATCCGCGAGGCGTTTCAGCAGCGGAAGCCTCTGCTGGCAATCTGTCGCGGCCAGCAACTTTTGAATGTGGCTCTGGGCGGGGACTTGGTGGTGGATATTTCCCAGCAATTGCCCGGGGCGTTAAATCACCAGCGAAGCGATAAGAAGGATCAATGGGTGCACGACGTGCGGCTCGAACCGGACTCGCTGTTGGCTAAAATCTCCGGCACCACCCGTTTGGGATCGAACAGCTCGCACCATCAGGCCTGTGGCCGAATCGCCGAGCTGTTGCGTGTGGTGGGCGTCACGGGGGATGGCGTGGTTGAGGCCCTGGAATTGAAGCCCGAACACGCGCGGTTGCTACCGTTCATGGTCGCCGTCCAATACCATCCGGAACGCCTGTTTCGGCGGCATCCCCGGCACCTTGCGTTGTTCCTTTACTTTGTTCGCGTTTGTGCGAAACTAATCGGGAAGGTTAATACATGAAACATCGTGTTCTCATCGTGGACGATTCGCAGGATTTGCGAGGGATGTTGCGTTCCATCCTCGAAATCCAGGGTTATGACATTACCGAGGCGGGCAGCGGCGATGCCATGCGCAAGCAGATGGAGACGGGGCCGCAACCGGATGTCGTGTTGCTGGACCTGCATTTGCAGGATGGCGACGGCCTGGAGTTGTTGCCTGCCGTCAAACGTGCCTGGCCGCAAACGGAAGTCATCATTCTGACCGGCTTCGCCTCGATTGACGCCGCCGTCACCGCCACCAAACTGGGCGCGTACGGCTTTTTGGAAAAGCCGTTCGATTCCAAGGTGCTGCTGTTGCACATCGAGCGCGCGCTCGAGCGCAAGCAGATGACCGAGGAGACGACCAAATTGCGCCAGGCCATCTCGGCCTTGAGCGGCGGCACCGCCCCGGTGTTTCAGAGCGCCTCGATGAAGTCCGTGGTGCGCACCGTGGAGAAAGTGGCCGGCAGCGACGTCTCCGTGCTGCTGGTCGGAGAAAGCGGGACCGGCAAGGAAATCATTGCCGATCTGATTCACACGCTCAGCCCGCGCGCCAGCGGCCCCTTTGTCAAAGTCAACTGTGCCGCCCTGCCGCGCGAATTGATTGAGAGCGAACTCTGCGGCTCGGTCAAGGGCGCGTACACCGGGGCGCATGCGGACCGGCACGGCCTGTTTCGGCAGGCGGAAAAGGGCACCTTGATGCTCGACGAAATATCGGAAATGCCGGTGGACACCCAGAGCAAATTATTGCGCGTGTTGCAGGACAAGGAAGTGCGGCCCGTGGGCGGCAAAAGCAGTTACACCACCGATTGCCGCATCATCGCGGCCACCAATCGTCCGGTGCAACAGGCCATCCGTGATGGCAAATTGCGCGAGGATTTGTTTTACCGCATCAGCACCATCACCATTTCCCTGGCGCCATTGCGCGAGCGGCCGGAGGATGTGTGCGCCCTGGCCAACTCATTTTTGCAGCGGTATGCCGCCCAGGCGGACCGCGCCTTCAGCGGGTTTTCCAAAAGCGCCCTGGAACGGTTGATGCGTTATGAATGGCCCGGCAATGTGCGGCAGTTGCAAAATGAAATACAACGCGCCGTGTTGATCGCGGAAGGCCCCGTCATCGAGCCGGACGATTTGTCCATCCAAGCCGAAGAAGGCGCGCACAGCACCGGGAATTCCGGGCTGCGCCTGATGGCGGCCATGGAGCGCAACACCATCGTGCAAGTGTTGAAAGATTGCGACGGGAACAAGGTCGAAGCCGCTAAACGGCTCGGCATCGGACGCCAGACGTTGTACAACAAGCTCAAAGAGTACGACCTCAAGGCATGAGGCCGCGCGCCCTGACACGGCGGAGGGGTTTTACGCCGATGATTAGGGGCAATGCGGGTTAAAGTCGGCGGGCCAATTCCGCTGAACTGTTGGCGTAGATCAACTGGTGCAGGGAATTACCTTGGGCATCCATGGTCACCACCGCCGGGAAATCCTTCACATCGAGTTCCCAGATGGCTTCCGGCGACCCGAATTCTTCAAGGAAATACACATTGCGCACCCGGGTGATGCACTCCGCCAACACCTGCGCCGCGCCGCCCACGGCGTGCAAGTAAACACAGCCGAATTCCTTGCAGGCCGCCAGCGTGCGGTCGCCCATGCCACCCTTGCCGATGACACCGCGCAGCCCGAAATCCTTGATGATATGCCCTTGGTACGGTTCCTCGCGGATGGAGGTGGTGGGTCCGGCGGCAACCACCTTCCACTCACCCCGTTCATCTTTGATGACCACCGGGCCACAGTGATAAATCAGACCGTCCTTCAAGCTCACGCCTGGCGGCAACTGGCCACCTTCGTGCAGGTATTTATGCACCGCATCGCGCCCGGTGAACATCACGCCAGAGATCAGCACTTCATCGCCCACCTTGAGGGAGCGGATTTTGGCTTCATTAAATGGTAAAGTGAGGGGGATCATATTAGTAGAGCCAGTTGAGGAGGTTGCCGTCGTTGGAAAGGGTCACACCCATGCGCCGGAACGCCCAGCACATGTAGCTGACGCTGACGAAGTATGAGGCGGGTACGCGATTGATCGCACAAATCTTGACGCCCAGCAGCGTGGTCTTGCCTCCGAAACCCATCGGGCCAATGCCCAGTTCATTGGCGGTTTTCAGGATGTCCTGTTCCAGTTTATCGAGTTCGGGGTTGGGATTGCGATCTTCCAGCAAGCGCAGCAATTGGGTCTTGGAATACTCGAATCCGGTGGCGCGGTCGCCGCCGATGCAAACGCCCAGCACGCCCGGGCCACAGCCTTTGCCCTGAGCTTGGAGCACCGCGTCAAGGATCACCTTGCGGCACCCATCCAGATCCCGGTTGGCTTTGAGCTTTTCCAGCGGCAGGGAATACTGCGCACCCACGTTTTCGCACCCGCCGCCCTTGAGCATCAGGCGCACCTGGATTTCCGGTGAGCGATGTTGGTGAAAATGCAGGGTGGGCGCTCCGGGCCCTACATTGGTGCCATCGTTCTTGCCGGTGATCGAGTCCACCGAGTTCTGGCGCAGATACCCTTTCTTCGTGGCTTCCGTGACGGCCTCGCGGGCGGTCTCCGCAAACGTCACCTCATCGTAGCCGATGGGGCACTCCACATAGAACAGCACGCTGCCGGTATCCTGACAAATCGGCTGGGATTTCGCCTTGGCCATCTCGATGTTTCGCTGAACGATCTTCATGGCCGACTCGGCGATGCTGCCCTTTTTTTCCTGCTCCAGCGCGTTCAGGATGGCGCGTTGCACGTCGTCGGGGATCTCGGCGGAGGTTCGCCGGATCAACTCAATCAATGATGTTTTTAAGCTGCTCATCTGCCCCAAACGCTAGACGGCGAATCGCAGGCTGTCAAAGAAATCCCTTCAAAAACCCACGGCGAAATTAGGGCATGCAGATATTGCTCCAGAGCAACATCGCGTAAGCGGCGACCAGTCCCACCTGGCTGTGTTTGCCCATCACCTGGCGGTAGAGGTAGAAATTGGGCTGCGCGTCCCGCTGCAAGGCCCCCCTGGTCAATCAGCCGGTCATAGTTTTCCTTACCCTTGGCATAGACGGCTGGAGAATAGAGATCGGTGCCCGGCGGCAGGTCAATCTCCGGTTTGCTGACGTGCAGAAAGCTCAAGGGCTTGTCCTTGGCCAGTGCCCGGGCTTCCTCGGACGACATCACGTCGTAAGGCAATTCACAAACGCACCCCGCCAATTCGGGTTTGGGACGCAACGCGGCAAATGGGGTAACGTTGCTCATCAAGGTGATCGAGACCCAGGGGAACCTGAGCAGCCACTACGAAATCCAGCCAACCCAACCCTGACAAAGCCTTCGTGGAGAGCGAAAGCAAAGCCCTCTCACGGCTTACCCTCCAGCGCGCCGGCGTCCCGTTTGCCCGTCGGCGTTTGCCCGCAGAAGTCGCGCCCGGACGGCCCGGTGAATTCCCAGGCATACAACTCTTCGATGGTAGTTTTGGCGTCGGTGAGCGTCCCCAATGCGATGCGCAGAAATTCCATGGTGCCGGCCAGGCAGCGCCCGGACCGGGTGCCGCCCACCTGCAGGTCACTCGCATTGGCAAGCGACGGGCCGGGACCAAAACCAGTGCCCGTGGCATCTGCCCGGCCATCCACGTAGAGTGCCAGCGTGCCCGCTTTGCGGTCCGCTTCGGCGATGAGGTGATGCCAATTCCCATCATTGAGCTTAGCGGTGGTGTCCAGGTGCTGCTCTTTGTTGGCGGCTTTCAGGGTGAAACGCGCGCGCCCCTCGGCGGTGATCATCAACCCATAACCGGTGCTATCGCATTTTTCCGCCAGCACGCCTCCGGTGTGTCCCGGTTCGGTGCGGAAATACGTCTCGATCAGGAAGCTGGATTGCTGCACCTGCGGGCTGGGAAAACTGTCGCTCGTCTCCGCTCCATCCGCCGCACTGGCCGGGATGGTGTGACGCGTGATTTTGGTGTTGTCATCAAAGTTGCCGGTGGGCGATAGCCACACGGTGAGCACATAGGTGCCGAGGTCCGGTTTGGCTTTGGGGGTGAAACGCAGGGAATGCAAACCGGCGGTGGCAGGCTGGGCGTTGCCGCCATAGGCGTTCATGCCGCCAAACTTGCCATTGTTCCGTACCCAGTGCAGGTCGGCGCGCAATTTCATTCCCGGCTGATCCTGAAGCAGCGTCAGTTTGGCGGTGAACGTCTGTTCCGGAACAAGCTGTTCCGGCGCCTCGATTTTGAGCCAGTCGCTGGGCGTATTTTTCGGAGCGGCGACCGCCTTGGTGGAGGTGCGAGTGACCGTGCCGCCGCTGGACCACACCGCGTATTGGTTGCGCCCGTTGAATTTCAGTGCGCCGGGCGTCCAATCCTCCAGCGGCCCCTCGATATAATCGGCGGCGGTGACGTTGGTGGCGCGCAGCGGATAAACCGGCTGGCGCAGGTAAGAGGTGCGATCCGTGTAATGCGGTGCGAGGTAAAAGTGCTCGTCGGGAATCAGCGCGGGATCATTGCCCACATGATGGAAAGTCCACTCGCCCACTACGGCCGAGAGCGCCCACGGGACAAACACCTTGACGCCGCGATCAGCCGCCGCGGCGGTGGGGCGGAAGTCATGCTGGGCCGGTGCCCGCAAGAGCGATGCGGCCGCGATGTCGCCCACTTGGCCGATGGAGCCGCGGGCGGCGAGTGCCTTCCGGAAGGGATCCAAGCCGGGATACCAGCGGCCCGACGGCTCGAATACAGCGAAGCGTTCCGGTACCCCGGAAAACATATTGTTGGCGTAGGCATTGGATTCATGTTCAAAGCTGGACTTCTGCGCGCCCGCATCGGCGGCGTTCGGATCGGCCATCACGTCTTTGGGATCGGCATGGCGAAAGACCATGTGCCCCATGTCCTGCCAGATATTCCCGAGATACTTGTTGCGGCCCGAGTCCGGCGCCTGGCGGCGCGAGCCGACCACAAAATTATAGATCGTGTTGTTAAAGATCGAGGTCAGGTAGCCGTAAATTTCCTGGAAGGCGGCAGTGTTGCCCAGCGGACCGAGGGGATCGTTGGATTTTCCCCAGGCGATGTTGTTGAAGTAATACTGCTTGTACCCGCCATCCATGTAATAGGCGTGGCCAAAGCGGGCGTTGGTGGGTTTGCCGGCATGCAGCAGCAGCCCCCATTTCTTGAAGCCGCCGGGATTCCCGGAAATATTGTCGAACACATACGCCGGGCCGCCCTGCCAGGTTTCAATCCCGCCCCAGTCATTGTTGTTGAGCAGGGAATCGGTGACTTTGTTGTGATGAATCAGGATGCGCGACAGCGGGCGATCCACTTTGGAGCCGGAACGCTTGCCGCCATAGACGAAGATGCCGGAGCCATACAGGCGATCGAGGATATTCCCGGCCACCTCGGCGGTCTCCGCGCAATCCACCTCGATGGCGTGTCCCTGGCCATAGCGGGTCGGGCGCAAGCCGATTTGGTAAAGCCGGTTGCGCAGCACCTGGACGTCCAGCAGCCGGGCAGTGTGGTAGTCCTTGCCCCATTCCCCGCCATCCTGCAACCAGATGGCCCCGTGATCCGTCCACCGGATGTCGTTGTCACGAATCACCACCCGATCCACCACACTCGCTTCGCCCGTGCTTTTCAGGCGGACGGGCATGTGGACATGCTCAAAGACACAGTTGGCGATGACGATGTCCGATCCGGAGCCGAGCAGGCGGATGCAGGCAGGGTCCACATCCCGGTGCTGGGTGGGCGGCGCATCCAGGTTCCAATACGTGTTGACGAAGCGGAAGGTCAGTCCGCTGATCTGCACGTGCTGCAGGTTGGTGCTCTCGATCAGGCTCAGGTGTCGCGCTGCTTCCACGCGCGCCGTGTTGGGATCCGCATCACCGGGCAGGCGGAGATAAAGACGGCCGCCCTTGTTTTTGCGGTCGAACCAGAATTCCCCGGCCTCATCGAGGTAGTGCGGCTTGTCTTCCAAGAAGTAACGGGCGTGGCGCGGCATGTGATAGGAGTCGGCCGTGTCGCCCCACTGGCCGCCAAAGGCCAGCGCGCGCTGTTCCGGGAAAAACGCCTGAACCCGGGTGGGATACGGCGTGCCCATCACCCAGCCATATTCCGGCCAGACATAAGCGCCCTGGTAATACGCCGGTGTGTTCGTGAGATGCACGGTGTCCACGCCCAGGTGCAGCGCCCGGCCATTATTCGTGGTCAACTGGCCCCATGCATTTTTCGGGTTATCCCAAGCCCACCATTCGCTTTTGATATCATCCGGGTCGGTGACCTTCCAGTTGGGCGTGCGCGCCAGCGTGAGGCGTGTGACGGTACCATCCGTGGCCACGCTCCACACGTTGCGCGGGGTAAAATCGAGATCGGCATACCAGACCTTGTCCGCATTCGGAATATCCGGTTGCGTTGCGCCGCGCTGCCAGCGCGTCACCAATTCTGAGCCGCAAAGGACCGCCGGTCCCTGGCCCCAGTTGGGATCGCTGGTCAGCCGGATGGGGTTGCCCGCCTCACCGGAATCCCGGGTATTCAGTGTGCCCCGATATGCCACACCGCCCTTGAATACATAAGTGTGAATGCCGGAACCGGCTTGGGCGTTGGCAGTGGCATTCGGATCCCATGGATGATGTTTCCACGGCTTAGCCTGGGTGCCGGGATTTGTGTCGTCGCCGGATGCAAAATCAATATGACGCACCGACGCACCCTTTTCGAATACGAACGGCTGCGGGGTCCATTCGAGATCGCCGGTGGGCACGACTTTGGCGTGTGGCTGTTGCCAGGAATACGTGGCCGCCAGAGTGGTGCCGGCCAGCCATAATGCCTGCAAAGAAAGCAGCGTTGGTCTCATGCGGATAGGTGTATCAGGAATTCCCGTGCGGCCAATCAAAAACGAACCCTCCCCAGAAACTTCGTAGCCGACGACGTCAGTCGGCACATAAATTGGTAGTTCAAGGGCTCAATGCATTCCTGAATCGCGCGCTACCACGGTGTCGTAAAGACCGTAATGTGTGAGCCCTTCATGGCTCTCGATGCCCGTGTAGCACAGCGAGGAATCCTCATAGCGCCGGAAGGCGAAGACGGCTTGATTCATCTGCTCGGTATTAAACACCTTGAGATCCACGAGCAGGTGGAAATCCTTTACCGTCAGACCGGTCACGGTCAGAAACAAGTCCGTTTCAATCTTGGTAATGACGTCCTGGAGCGTGTTCTCCCGGAAGTCGGTCAGATACATGAACGCCGGAATGCGCGTGGCGAACTTGATGAGCTTCTCCTGCACCAGCTTCCGCTTGGACTTGTATTCCTTTTCCTCATCGGTGAGTTGCTTCTTCTCCTTTGCCGACAAGTCCTTCTCCTTCGCCTTGTTTTTGAGGGCTTTGACCTTCTCGCTCTTGTTGATGATGGTCTCGATAATGTTGTTGCCCAGAGCACGCCAGCCTTCGATGCGCTCCACGGCGGCCATCGCCTCGGGGTTGTCGAGGACACGGCGCAGAGTGTCGTTATCCACGTTCACCAGCATGGCTGATTCCCACTTGCGCGCCAGCAGCGTGGCCGAGGTTCCGGCCATCGCGATATCGAGAATGCCGCCCGCATCAATCTGTGTCATGTTCGCGCCGTCGTAGGCCAGCACCGGCAGGAACGATACCAGATCCTTCACGGCGTTCTCCGGATTCGGCTCGCCGGGCGAAAGACCGATCCCGTATTCCGAGAGCTGCCGCAACGCGCGCGTGGGCGCAAAGTCGAATACGAAACAGACCGGCTTGAGGATTTCCTCCGCGTTCGGGGCGTCGCCGTTGGGGTTCTTGATGGACCACGGCGATTGCACGCGAAACGCCGACTGAAAATACGTCTCCGGCGATTTGAGGTTCCGCAGCATCAAGATGGATGACCACTGCGGCACGGTGATGCCGGTGGTGAGCTTGCCGCAGGAGAGCGTGATGGTCTTGGTGTCGAAGCCGCTGCCGATGGCCTGACGCACGGGCGGCAGCGCGTCCAACCCGATGCCTGCCGAAGAGCCAGCCGCGACGATCGCATCGTAATCACGCCAGAAAACGTTTTGCTTCTCGCCGAGCAGGTTCGCCATCGCGTGACAGGCCGCGACATTGGGCAGGAACCAGAACGAATGCTGGAGATACGGCAGCAGGCGCACGTCCGAATACGGGAACGGCGGCCGCGTGCCGGTCTTGAGATACTCCACCGCCTTGGACGCATACCCGCCGCGAATGATGTTCAACCACTTTTGCACATCGCTCTTGTGTTTGAACTGCGCCTTCTTCCCTTCACCCGAGGCCTCGAAGAAGGCGTTGAGGTCGAACTCATTAAACTCCCCGCCGCTTGCGATGGCCACCAGCTCTTCTGGCATCTGATACGTGAGCAGCCGCATCTGCGGCAGCGCGCCGTAGGGGTTCCACTTGCCAGGGGTCTTCGCCGCGAACTCTTCCTTGGCGCGTTGCTCATCGGTGTAGGTCCAGTTGAAAATCTGTTCCTCGATGAATTCGCCCGTGGCCAGCGCCTTGAACGGCGTGCCGGAGAGGTAGAGGTAGGCCTTGGTGGTGATGGGCAGGAACTCCGTCTCGTTCTCCGAGAGTTCGCTCAGGTCCTCGTTCACGTCTGCCAAGTCGGCGGCGTATTTGAGTTCTTTCTTGGCCACCGCCTCTTCTTCGCCCTCAAATAGTTCCTTGGCCGTGTCGCGCCACGCGCCGAAGTGGTATTCGTCAAACACGACCAAATCCCATTTCACCCTATGAAGCCACGTGTTCTTCGGCTTGATGTTCCCCACCTCGTCGCGCCCCAGCAAATCCTGGAACGAACCGAAATAGACGAGCGGTTTCTTGGCCGAGATCCGCGTCGGATCGCTCTCGGAATTGCGGGAGAGGTATTGCCAGCCGTCGAAATCCACGTGGGATTCGAGGTCCGTCTGCCACGCATCTTCCACCGCCGGCTTGAATGTCACTACCAGCACGCGCTTGGCCCCGAGTTTCCGCGCGAGCTGATAACTGGTGAAGGTCTTGCCAAAGCGCATCTTCGCGTTCCACAGGAAGCGCGGGACGGCGTGCATGTCTTCGTTCCAGATGGAGTGGAAATAAGCGTGGGTCTTCTCCACGGCGGCGCGCTGCTCGGCGCGCATGGCGAAGGTCTCCGAATGCGTGCCGGTGAACCGCTGCCCGGTGCGCAACTCGGTGAGGACGGTCTTCACGTCCTTGAGCGTGCAGCGCACCCATTCCAACTCGTTATTCTCAAAGCCTTTCTTGACGAGGGCGGCGCGCACCTCGTGATCGGTGAAGGTTGTGCCGTCGGCGCGCTCGGCGACCTCATCCAGCTCAATGGTATAGTTCTTGATATTGGCGGTCTTGAGCTGCTCGGCGATGCGCTGCTTAACGTCGCGCGTGGTCTGCCCCACCTTGAGCAGGTCCTTGTGGGCCTTGTCAGCGATGGAGTAGGCATAGATGCGCGGCCGGGCTTCCGGCTTCAGCGCAAGGATTTCTTCGATGGTGGGCTTACTCATTGGGATGCCTCTTGATGACTTCCCAGTGACCGGCCTTGTCGGAGCCCACGCGCTTGATCCGGCCCTGTTCACGGAGAACCTTGAGGTGTCGCTTGATGGTTTTGTCGGTTACGCCCAGCGTGAGTGCCATCTTCTGCGCCGTGGCTTTAGGATTGGCCCGCACCAGAATCAGAATTTTGTCCCGGATCTCGTTTACAGGGACATTTACAGGGACATTTACAGGGACATCTTCCGTGATGCTTTCCCGGCTCTCCGTCGCCACATCAATGAACTTATACAGCGAATTCCCAATGGCATCGAGCATGAAGCTGATGAACGGACGACAGTCCACCGCGCCTGCCTGCGAATCCTGCAGCGCCTGGTAGTAAAGCGCTTGGTTGTGGTGGACCAGGGTTTCCACCGGCATCCAGGCAAACAGCGGATTCCATCGGGAAAGGACCAAGGTCTGCCACAGCCGCCCGATTCTGCCGTTGCCGTCGAGGAAGGGATGGATGTTTTCCAGCATGTAGTGGACGGCAGAACTCTTGATGAGCGGGTGCGCTTCGCTGGCCTTCCCCCAGTGCAGGAGCTGCTCGACGAGGGCGGGCACCTGTTTCGCCGGGGCACCGCGATGCATCACCGCGCCATCGCCGCGCACGACGGCCACGCCGACCGTCCGGAACTGGCCCGACTCCCCGATGAGTGCATCGGTCAGGTGCGCGTGGGCTTTCAGCAAGTCGCTCACCGACCAGGGCTCATAGTCAGTCATTTCGTTGTAGGCATGCCACGCGTTCTGCACCTCCTTGATGTCCTTGGGCGGCCCCCAGACCGGCTTGCCGTTGATGACATCGGTGACCTGGCCCAAGGTGAGCTGGTTGCCTTCGATGGCGGTGGAGGCATGGATCGAGAGAATGCGATTGAGTTTGCGCAGGTGCAACACATCGCCGGACTGTTCCTCCCTGATTTTGACGCGCTCGAGCAGGGCGTGAATCTCGCCGATCTTTTCATGCCATCCTGGGGCTTCCGTGTAGAACTGTTCCAGCGGCTTCACGGTCTTGTCTCCTTTGGTTTGCCACCAGGTCCGGACAAGCGCTGTTTCACCTCGTGCGTAGTCTGCCACACCTTGTGCAACCCCTTGTGCGCCTTGTCAGCGATGGCGTAGGCGTAGATGCGCAACCGGGTTTCCGGCTTCGGCGCAAGGATTTCTTCGATGGTGGGTTTACTCATCGTTGCGGTCCTCTAGGGTGGCCTCCTGCAGCCGCCGCTCCTTCTCGATCTCCAGTCGGAGTTGTTCTTCCGTTGGCAGGCAAAGCATGTATTTAGAGGCGAAGATCTGCTTGCGATCGCTCAGCACCGAATAGCGGGCCACGGTCTCGTTCTTTTCAGTGCAGAGAATGAGCCCGATTGTCGGGTTATCGTCCGGCGCGATGAACAGGCCGTCATACATCCGCACGTAGCCGTCCATCTGGCCGACATCCGCATGGGTCAATTCCCCCACCTTGAGGTCAATCAGAAGGTAGAACTTCAGCCGGCAGTGATAGAATACCAGGTCAATGTAGCGGTCCTGCTCCTCGATGCGGACATGCTTCTGCCGGGCGACGAAGGCGAACCCGCTGCCCAGCTCCAGCAGGAAGCGTTGCAGATGGGTGATAATGGCCCGCTCCAGATCCGACTCGTGAAACGCCGCCCGATCCGGCAGCCCCAGAAACTCCAGCACATACGGATGCTTCAACGCCTCGCCGGCCGGAACGGCGGGAACGGGCAGCTTGCGTCCCTCCGCGAGCATCTTCTCGGGCTTGCGGCTTTTGAGGATGCGCTCGTAATAGAACGATTGAATCTGCCGCTCCAACGTGCGCTTGTCCCACCCACCCGCGACCGCCTCGCGCTCATAGAAATCCCGCGCCTCAAGGTTTTTCACGCGCATCAGCGCGCGGTAATGCGACCAGGAAAGCTGGGGCGAGAAACCTGCCAGGGATTCGCTACCCGCTGGATAGCCCTTCCTGGACCGGGCCAATTCTATCCCCAACGGGGAGAGAATTTCGGGTTCCGAAGATTCAGTACCCGTTGGGTACGGAATTCCCATCGCCGAAGATTGTGCGCCCATTGGGCGCACAATTCTAAGCCGCTCACTGTAAACGAGATAAAACTGTTTGAATGACTTGATGTTTCGTCCAGAGAATCCCTCCCCATACCGCTCCGTCAGCCGTGCAGACAGAACCTCGACCACCTTTTTGCCATACTCCGCCCGCGCCGCGCCGCCCTGCAATTCCTGGACGATCTCGCGCCCGATCAGCCAGTAGGCCAGCACCATGTTGCTGTTCACCGCCCGGACCACATTGCCACGCGCCTGCTCCAGAATGGAAACCACGCGCTCAAAAAGCGCTTCCGGCTTTTTCGCGGCAATTTTTTGCTTTGGCTTGGTCATCGTTGGTCTCCAATCTTGGTTTCAGCCCCAACGGGGCGGGCTACGTCAGCCCAGGGCAACGCCCTGGGAACCGGGTCAAACCAAACCCACCAGCCCTGAAAGGGCGGCCCAACGCGCCGTTTAATCGCACTCTGCACCCGCACTTCCACCCCGTCGCCGCCGGTCTGGTAGGCGAAGGTTAGAAATTCCGCCGTGCTGTTGCGGATGCGCACACTGTTCGGTGATTGCTTTTTAGGCATGGGTGTCTCCGTGTCTATGGCTTCGGCGCCAGAATTTCTTCGATGGGTTTACTCATCGCTGTCGCCTTCGGCCATTGGGCGGATCATTGACTCAATGAAGGCGATTTCATCCTTCGTGAGCTTGTATTTTTGATAGAGGAGAGCGTCTGTCCATTTGCGACTCCACTGCTGCTGCGGAAGCCATGAATACGTTCCCCGCGGCAAATCTTGCGTAATCTTCCGCAACGAAATGAGAAAGCGCGCAAATCGAGTGCGAAGATATGCGTCGCAACTCACCGCCTCTGTCTCGGATGAGAAAGGCCCGGCAACGACGTAAGTCTGAGTGCAGACAGAGTGTGGGCCAGCGACAACCCTAGGACCAAGGACGTTCGCAGGGATCGCTCCACGCTCTCCGTATGCTTTCGGGAGAAGCAATTTCCAAACGGGAATGAGATGCCTGTTTTTTGTGACTGATGAATCTTTTATCCAGCCGACTACGCGCTTCTGGTTAACGGACACGTGTAACTTGATGGCGCTCTTGAAGGGCTTCTCCTCGAAATCCTCGAAGTTCGTGGCGAGCCCGAATGGCGTGTCTCCGCTCACGAGGTCTGCCACCGAAAGTTCATTCAAGCGTTGAACTTTCTTCAAAATGCTAACCGCACGCGTGTCTCGCACGAAGATGTCGAACTCATCCAGCTTGCGAGCAACAGGCTGCTGCTGTTCGTCTCCAAGCACGAGACTATATTTGCAGTCGCCTTGATGATTTCCGTCCCATAAGAAGTAACCAACCCCACCTTCAAAATCTACGCCCGGAAATGCAGTGGACATCTTCGTGTAATCAACAAGGTGGCTGATGTGTCCGCCGGTAAGCATGGACTTTCGGAACTCGTCCATGCCGCGTCCACCGGCCAGCCACCTTGACGGGATCACCATGCTCAGGAAGCGCGGGTCGAGCTTCAGCGCCTGCTCTACAAAAAGGTGGTAGATCGAGGAGTCGCTCGAACCGCCTGCACCACCCTTCATTTGATACGGTGGATTTCCGATGATAACGTCGAATTGCATGTTGCCTCCAAATATCTCGGCGAGCCGAGTCTTGATGTTGTCGGTGTGAATGAACGCGTAGGCGTGGGTTTCAAGGCCTTTGGCCCGATCAAAAACGGATCGTCCGGCCCCACAATACTCGCACTTGTCCCCATCCCAGGTGTGTTCCATGCGCTGAAACCAGATATTCCCATCATCGCTGGTGAAAGATTTGGCGATGGAGTGCTCACCTTTGGCGTGCTTGGAGCAATACACACTCCGGCGCGCCAGCAGGCTGGTGATTTGCGTGATGCCGATGCCGAACACCTGCTTTGTCAGGATGTGGTTCACGCGCTTCTGGAGAACGGGAATCTCGCCCTCCAATCCCTTGGTGAGGCGGTTGGTGATCTCGCGCAGGAACACCCCGGATTTTGTGCAGGGATCCAGGAACTTCACCGTCTTGTCCGCCCATATATTTGCGCCATTGTTGTTCGCCGCCCACGCCTCGGTCAGCGTGTCCAGCATCCGGTTCGCGAACTCGGGCGGCGTGAACACCTCATCATTGGAGAGATTCGCGATGCACGTCAATACATCCGGGTTGCGGCCGCGCAGGGTGAATGACGCTTGTTCATTCATGGTTTCTCGTCTCCTGCCTGCCGTGGCCAATTAAGCCCGAACTCCGAAGTTGCAGGCCAAAGGCCTGACCCATGCCAGCCCAGGGCAACGCCCTGGGAACCGGGACAAACAAAATCCACCAGCCCTGAAGGGGCGGCCCAACGCGCCGTTCAATCCCACACATACCGTTCATCGAACACCACGCCGTGGCGTTCCAAAAACGCACGGTATTCCTCCTGGAACGATTTGCGCCGGTGGTGTTCCGGCTGGCGGGCGATGTAATCGCGGACGGATGGCACGTTGGATTCGCTGACGGCAAACGCCCCGTAACCCGCCTGCCACGCGAAAGAACCCAATTCCATTCCCTGCGTTTTAATCCATTTGGAAGAGGTTTTTTTGACCTCTTCCACCGCCTGGCTGACCGAGACCGTGCGGGCAAGTTCAAAAAGGATGTGGACATGATCGGCCACGGAGTTGATAAGCACGGGCGCGCAGCCAAGGTTTTGGAGCACGGCCATGTAGGCGTGCAGGGAATCACGAACGGCGTCAGTGATGAGGCGCTCGCGATGTTTGGTGCTGAAGATGAGATGGACGTGGAGACGCGCGAGGGATTGAGGCATGGGTTGGGCCGCCCTTTCAGGGCTGGTTTGGGGTTGCGGTTTGGATTCCCAGGGCGTTGCCCTGGGCTGGGCTTGGGCCGCGCCGTTGGCGCTGTGACGGGATCAATGATGCCGGAGGCCCATTTGCGGAACTGCACGGCGCGTTCGGAGTTGACCTTGTAGCCAACGGCGATGATGGCGGCGAGGTTGTAGTGCTGGGTGTCGTAGGATTTGCCGTCAGCGGCAGTTATCCGAAAATATTGGATAACTGAATCTGCCTCCAACTCATGGTCAATAAACACCTTTTGCAGGTGGTAGCTGATCGTCCTGACATCTACATCGTAAAGCAGCCCCATCATCTTCTGGGTGAGCCAGATATTTTCATCGGCGTAAACGGCTTCGACGCCACCCTGGCCGCTGGCCGCCACAAAGGTCAGGTATTCCGCCGCCGAAGAGCGAACCAGGGAGACGGCGGTGCTCTTTTTGGCGCGACCGTCTGGTGTGGGTTTGCTTTTGCTCATGGCGCCGCCCTCCGGTTGGCAAGCGAAACTTCAGCGGCCTCCAGTGCCACGGCGGCCAATTCACCCACGGTCATGGGCGGATAGGTTTTGGCCGGCGTGAAAATCTCGTGTTTGCCAAGGTGGGCAAAGAGCGAACCCTCGGCACTGTAGGCGGATGATTGAGTGAGGCTATCGAACCGGAAGTCACGCCGCTGGAACCGGCCTTTGCCCAGATAACCCCACTCGGCGAAAGTGATCGGCAGGTTGCCTTGGGCGCGCATCGTCAATGCGTCGCCGTGGACGAGGTTTTGCGAAAGCACGTAGAAGGCGGCGTGATACAGGTCGTTCGCCGGAGCGAGGTTCAGATACTCGGCAAAGATTTCGAGCAGGTTGGCGCGGCACTCAGCGATGTTGTCTGGTAACAGTTCGATGCCGTAAATACACATCAAGCCAAGCAGCGCGTAGTGGCGTCGCTCGAAATCGGACTGCCCGTATTTGAGTTCCACAGCGGCAAGCTTCCGCCGCAGAATCTGCACGAGGAAGTTGCCATCCCCGCATGCCGACTCCAAGAAGCGTGAGTCAATCCGCTCCGTCTCGCTCTTTACAAGATCAAGCATGGCCTCGACCAGCCAGGCTGGAGTGAAGACCTCCCCGTGGTCGGCGACCCGTTGTTTGGACTTCACCAGGCTCATAGGGCAAATGAGAAAACTGGGCTGGGCAGAACAAGGCACATAACCGCCGGATATTCGCGCGGATTTGGCGTTGCTGCACTAACCGATGACCTGCTTGCTGCCATATATCTTCACCGTCCGACCACCCGTGTTAAAGGTGCCTAGCCGGGTTAGTTACTTCGGTAATGACCTTAACGGGAGAGGGACAAGGCAGCAAGGACAAAGGCGGTTACGGTTGGGAACGGGTGGAGAGAAAGTTGGTCGGTGTGACGGCCGCCACAGGCGAACCGGCGAAGTCGGCCACGTTGCGGGTGATGATGTAATCGCAATGGCCGGCCTCGGCCAGGCTGGCAACGACGGCATCCTCAAAGTCCGGGAGGGCCAATTGGCGGGCGCGACGGAACACCGCTTTATCGGCTACGGCGACATCGAAATGAGCCAGCATCCAATCAATGATTTGGTCAGCTTTGGGCTTGGCGGACGCTTTGGCCAGGATGTAGTAGAGGGTGGTCAACGCGTGACTGGGGAGCAAGGCTTCGATTTCCCCGAGGCGGGCCAAGCTCAGCACCTCCGCCGAATCCTGGTAGTAGGGCAGCCGGTTTTGGACGACATCCAGCACGACGTTGAGGTCGAGCAAGACTTTCATCGGTGCTTATCGAGCAAATGTTGGCGGTATTCGGCCTTGGCGTCGAGGTCCGGCGGAACCAGTCCGGTGATGGCTGCCACCTCCGGGTGGATGACGGGACGGACGCGGGTATGCAGACGCCGCACCGTCTGGCCAAGGGCTTCGGCCACGGTCAGGCCGTGCTGTCGGGCATATCCCTCGAGAAACTCAATGTCCTCGGCGGGCAAGGTCACTGTTAGTGTCGCTGCTGGCATAGCTCAGGCTTTCGTTCTGTCTCGCAAAGCCAAGATAACACGGCGACAGCCGGAAGGAAAGTGCGAAGTTGGGGGAAGAATGGCTCACGCGTGTTTGGTGAACCTGGGCGCTGCGTAAATCTGCCCTTTTTTGCTCTGCGCACTCTGCAATGGTGAATCCGGCTATCAGTTTGGAGATGGGTTCGACGATAACCTCCCCTCCCCTCCGGTTTGCTCCGGAGAGGAGGGTTTTCAAAATCACCACCCAACAGTGGCAATTACGGTTACTTGCGAAGTTCCGGCACGGGCACTTGCAGCATCACGTTGGCCGACTCTTTCCCGTTGCCCCAATACCAGGACGGGTAATGGCCATCCCATTTTTCCACCCGCGCCTTTTCCACTTCCATGGCCTTGAGTTGCATGAGGATGGGGTTGCTGCTGGCTTCCTCAGCCGCCTGGCTGATCTCCCGGATGGCCTGAGCCTCGGCGGTGGCGGCGGTACGGCGGGCATCTGCCAATCCCATGGCTTCGCGTCGCGCTTTCTCCGCTTGCGCCTGCGCTTCGAGTTCGATGCGGTCGTTCTCGCGCTTCTGCGCCTCAAATTTCGCTTCGCTGACCACCTTCAGTTGCTGGGCAATAAAGGTCTGGTCAATGGACTTCTGGATTTCCGGGTTCTCATAAGTCATCCCGCCAAACATTCCTGCCGTGGTGATGGTTACCCCGCGCGCCTGGAAAAAGTTGGTCACATCCTTTTTCACCGCATCGGCGATCTCCTGTTTTTTCGAGCGCAGGCTGTCCAGTGGATACCGTGCCGCCACTTCCGCGGCCGCCTGTTGGATGCGTCCCCGCACTTCGTGATCCATCACTTCGGCCAGTGTCCCGCTCGGGTACCAGTACAGGAAGCGCGACGCATCATCCTCGCTGACGAATGCCGTACACGTGAATCCCATGCTGAAGCCCACGCTGTCGGCACTCTCGATCCAGATGGCCTTGTCCGTGCGCTGTGCCGCCGTGCCGCTGCCGGTCGTCTGCGTGGTGGTCCATTCCCGCGTGATGGGGGAACGGTTGACCTTCACCAGTCGCACCGTGGCAATCCAGCGGCCATCATGGCTGAGCCGGCCTTCCTGGGACCACCGGTGCGTGATTTGCACCCGCTTGGCGGCCACCTTGCGTTGCTTGAGGTATTCCTCGGATTCAAACCGCGCCTGTTGCGTGGTGTCGCCCTCCAGCGGAATCAGAAAGCCCGTGTCGGACGTGTCAATCTCCACATATTCCGGCCGGTCATAAGGCTTCACGCATCCGCCGAATAACGGCAGCACCAGCACTGTCAACAGGGCGGTGGTTTTGCTGCGGGCCATGTGCGCCCGTGCCCGTTCCCAGGCGTGCCGCAACCATGGCGCAAAGCACAACCAGCCTGTGGTCAGGATGGCCAGCAGGGCCAGAACGTGCATCCCGTCACGCCATGCCTCGGCCAATCGCATTCCGCCGCTGGCGTCGGCGCGCGGGTTGAATTGCTGCAACGCCAGCGCCGTGTAAGGCGCGGTTTGCGAGCGGCTGAGCCAGTACATTTCCGCCGTTGAAATCGTGGCGGCTACCAACGCGAATAACAGGATACGTTTCATAATCAGACTCCATCTGTGCGTCGTCTCCGGTGCTAGGTACAACGGGGCAGCGGCCTTTATGCCGGGATGAAAGTCCCGTCATCAAGACACCAGCACCCGCATGCCGGGGCACACGGACACAACGTGTTGTTACTTACGGGGAGATCAGATGGTGCCACGACCTGTGGCCCTAGAGGATCGCCCTTCCAATTGCCTGCGAGGTTAGCTGACGGGCTCGGTCCTGGAAGTGACCTGGGAGTTGGTTCACAACTCCGTTCGCCCCAACCACCGTTCCAAGGTGGCATTTGGTTCCCCCGTGTCGTCCCGCAGGAAGGCGGTCCGACTTCGGCTGCATACTTCAGACATGGCACCTATCGCACATGAGGACAAACTTGTCAATAGGTGCCTCTGGAAGTGACTGATAATCAGGGTAATCCTGATAGATAATCCTGCCCTATTGCGCCATCAACACCTGTAACATGCGCTGTGGGTTGGACAGGAAATCACGTGTGACCCGGTAATGTTCAGTCTCTTCATAAGCAACCCGCTCGATGCCCTTGGTGGAAAAGGCGTAGATGGTGGCGTTCGGGTACGCCATCAAAATTGGCGAATGGGTGGCGATGATGAACTGGGATTTTTCCTCGACCAAGTCGTGAATGCGCGTGATCACGGAGAGCTGGCGGCGGGGTGAAAGTGCCGCCTCCGGTTCATCCAGCAGGTACAACCCTTCACCGCGAAAACGGTTGACCAGCAGCGCAAGAAAAGATTCCCCGTGCGATTGCTCGTGCAATGAGTGTTTCCCGTAGGCAGGGCCAATCGGCGGCCCGCCTCCCGGTTCAGCATCCAGCCGCTCAATTTCCGTCGCCACATTGAAAAAACTTTCCGCCCGCAGAAAAAAGCCGTCACGCGGCCGGGTGATGCCTCGCGAGATGCGCAGGTAGCGATGCAACTCCGAGTGGGAGCTGCGCGTTCCAAATTGGAAATTCTTGGAGCCCCCTTCGGCATTGAACCCGCAGGCCACCGCAATGGCCTCCATCAGCGTGGATTTGCCCGACCCATTTTCTCCCACAAAGAACGTGACCGCCGGATGTAGTTCCAGACGATCCAGCGGTCGCACCGCCGGTAGCGAAAACGGATACCGGTCAAACGACTCCACGGCTTCCCGCTTTAGACAAATTTCGGCGATATATTGCTTTGAAATCATGGTAACCCATCATCATTCTATCGTGCCATCAGTAGCGAAATTAAGCGATTTCCATGAAATTACGAGCCTTTTTTGGGTTTTTATCACAAGTATAACATCCTTATTAACAAACTATTGCATAAAAGTGTCAAGATTCGCATTTGCATTGCGAAACTTTCGCAGTTATAATGCGAATCATGACACAGTATCGAAAACGTGAAGTTGGCCGATTCCTCGCGAAGGTGTTGCTGCAATTCCCTGTAGTCGTGATTAGCGGCCTGCGTCAAACGGGAAAAAGCACGTTATTGCAACTGGACCCGATTGCATCTGACAACCGTAGCTATCGTACACTGGACGATTTGAATACGCTTGAACAGGCGCGCAGCAATCCGCAGCAATTATTGGCAACCGCATCGGCACTGGCTTTGGATGAGGTGCAACGAGTGCCAGATATATTCCTGCCCGTCAAACGTTCGGTGGATCAAGAGCGCCGTCCCGGACGTTTTATTCTGACCGGTTCGGCCAATTTGCTGTTGATGAAACAAGTTGCTGACAGCCTTGCTGGTCGGGCCATTTATGTTCAATTGCATCCGCTAAATCGCCGCGAGCTTTTTGGAAATGTCAGCGAAACACCTGCGTTGGTTCAGTTTCTTGAGACTGGCCAGTGGCCAAAGGTGGTTATCCCGCCGGTGACTGAGAGTGAAATTCTGCGTGGAGGTTTTCCGGAAATAGCCTTGAATCCCGCTTTGGATGCCAATCTGTGGTTTGAAGGTTTTGAAAAAACCTATTTGGAACGGGATGTCCGGGATTTGCGGCGCGTGGAAAACTTATCGAGTTTCCGGCGTCTCTTGCGGTTATCGGCCTTGCGCATTGGCGGGATACTGAATGTCAGTAACCTGGGACGTGATGCTCACTTGCCGGAATCCACCACCCGCAGCCATCTGGATTTGCTGGAGGCTCTGATGGTAATTCAGCGGCTACCCCCGTTTTTTGGTAATCGCACTTCGCGACTGGTCAAGGCACCTAAATTATATTTTGCGGATTCAGGTCTGGCTGCATTTTTAGCCGGGATAACCGATCTCCATGACCATTCAGCCGAACCATTGCGGGGCGCACTCCTGGAAAATTACCTATTGCAGCAGCTACGGGCCACTTTGGATCCTTGGCTGAACGGCGTGCAGTTTCACTATTGGAATGAGCAGGGGCGTTACGAGGTGGACTTGGTGCTTGAACATAAGCGCCGAGTGCTGGCCATTGAAGTCAAGGCGGCCAGCCGTCTTTCCCCAAGTGATTGGCGATGTCTGGAAATGTTTCAGTCCATCACTCCCAACTGCTGTGGTGGCATTGTCGCTTATCAGGGAACGGAAATAGTGCCGCTGGGGAATAAGCTATGGGCGGTACCAATCCACGCTTTTCTGGCCTGAACTGCCCCACCATTTCTCATTGTCAAATCCGCAGCTCACGTCCACTCTGGCGTCCATGAACGCACCGCCTTTTTATACCATCGCCCTTGGGTTGCTCGTGGGCTTGTTTTCAAGCCCCTCCGCGCACGCCGCCAGCACGCCCAACATCGTCCTGATCTTTATTGACGACATTGGTTATGGCGACATCGGGCCGTTTGGTTCGACCAAGAACCGCACACCCAACCTGGATCGCATGGCGCAACAGGGCATGAAATTCACCAGCTTTTATGCCGCCCCGGTCTGCTCCGTCTCCCGTGCCCAGGTCAACACCGGCTGCTACGGCCAGCGTGTTTCCATTCCGGGCGTGTTTCCACCCGCCAGCCGCAACGGGATTAACGCCGCCGAGCACACCACCGCCGAACTGTTAAAGGCCCAAGGCTACGCCACCATGATCATCGGCAAATGGCACCTTGGCGATCAACCGGAGTTCCTGCCCACCCGCCACGGATTTGATCATTATTTCGGCCTGCCTTACTCCAACGACATGAACAAGCATTCCACTCAAAAGGGAGAAAAGGTCGTGCCGCTGATGCGCGACGAGAAAGTCATTGAACTCCTCACGGGTCCGGACCAGGACCAGTTGACGGAGCGTTACACGGAGGAGGCATTGAAGTTTATCCGCGAAAATCAGTCCCGCCCGTTTTATCTCTACCTGCCGCACACCGCCGTGCATGTGCCGATTCATCCCGGTGACAAGTTCAAGGACAAATCCAAAAATGGCCGCTATGGCGACTGGGTCGAGGAAGTGGATTGGAGCGTTGGCCGGGTGCTTGATACTTTGCGTGAACTCAAGCTGGACTCCAACACGCTGGTGGTTTTCAGCAGCGACAACGGCCCCTGGCTGGTCAAGGGCGCGGACGCCGGTGAAGCCGGACCGTTGCGCGGTGGCAAAGGCAGCACTTGGGAAGGCGGCGTACGCGAACCCACGCTCGCCTGGTGGCCGGGCCGCATTGTTCCCGGCACCGTCTGCGATGCCGTGGCGGGCAATATTGATTTCCTGCCCACCTTCGTGAAGCTTGCCGGTGGCTCCGTGCCGACCGATCGCAAGATTGATGGCCGCGATTTTTCCCCCTTGTTGTTTGGCACCAGCAAGGAATCCCAGCGCGAGGCGCATTATTATTATCATGGCTACAAACTCGAAGCGGTTCGCGTTCGTTCTTGGAAACTCGCTCTCAGTCCGCAAGCCGAAGGCATGGGGCTGAAAAAAGCCGATTCCGATGCCGCCAAACCGGGGCTCCGCCTCTACAACCTTGATTCCGATATCGGCGAACGCACCAACCTGGCGTCCGCGCACCCGGACATTGTGAAACGATTGCAGGACCTTGCCGCCAAAATGGCCGCTGAATTGGGCGATGGCAAACCCGGTCCCGAGGTCCGCCTGGCAGGCCAGGTGGAAAATCCCGTGCTGCTGTATCCCTCCGACGATGTGCCCAAAGCCAGAAAAGGTAAGGGGAAGGCGGCGGCGGCCAAAGGGGCTCATGCCTCCACCGCACTCGAAGCGCTGAAAATCGGCGACGTGCTGGATGCCGAGGAAGCTCTGCAAA
The DNA here is from genome assembly GCA_037139415.1 of Verrucomicrobiota bacterium. Classification (NCBI taxonomy): domain Bacteria; kingdom Pseudomonadati; phylum Verrucomicrobiota; species Verrucomicrobiota bacterium. Next base: position 26,870 of record JBAXGN010000091.1, read on the forward strand.
TCGCGAATCGCCCGATCACCATCACCTGCGACGTGGAACCGAAAGCAAAAAACGGGGTGATCATTGCTCACGGTGGTTCGGCGGTTGGCTATGCGCTCTACCTTAAGGAGGGGAAGGTCATGTTCACCGTACATTCTGGCGCCAAAACCAAGGTCAATCTCACCGCCAGCGAAACTCCATCTGGCCGTCTGGCCATGGTCGCCCAACTGACCAAAGACGGCACCATGACCCTTTCGCTGAACGGTAAGCTCGTGGCGACAGGCAAGGCCGAAAGCCTGATCGCCCGCCAGCCCCAGGAAAATTTCTGCGTGGGTCATGACGATAAGGTCACCGTCGGCGATTATGACGGCAAAACCCTGTTTCAAGGGACGATCGAAAACCTGAAGGTTACGACCAATCCGTAAAAGAGACCGACTGGGATGACGTTTATATGAAGCCTAAAAAAATGGTCGTATAATGCCAATAAAATTAGTTTTGTCTGTTTGCCACAGTATCAGTGTTTTTACATTGCTGGGAATCACCCGCTGGGTGGGAAGGAGGGGCATCGGGATTATTTTAGGTTCGCTATGCACAATAATTGGCCGGTTTTCTGTTTAGCCACCCAAATCTCCGCCCTAATAAAATTCATACTTGAATCCCCATGGAGGTGGCGTAGGGTAACCCCAAAAAACAGTGAGCCAAAAGCAATGCTCCTTTACCGTAGTGTTAGCGATAGCATGAAACGTTCCAGAAATTAATAGTTTTATTAGTTTGAATGAAGATCGATCGCCGTATTCGGGATACAGTCCATGGTTTTGTGGCGCTCACCGCCGAGGAATCTGCTCTACTTGATACTCCCGCACTTCAGCGGCTGCGTCGTGTTCGCCAGTTAGCTATGGCTTCGCTGGTGTATCCGGGTGCCGTTCATACACGGTTTGACCACACCTTGGGTGTGTTGCATATTGCTAATATGATGTGCGACCGGTTACAGATTGAAGAGCGCTATTCTCCAACCATTCGCCTCGCTGCCCTGCTTCATGATGTTGGGCATGGCCCTTTCTCCCATGTCTCCGAATCAGTTCTCAAGATAGTGGCTAGAACCAATCTCGCTAAGTTGGCGAAACAGCAGGATAAAATTCATGAATTGATTACTCGTGACATCATTCTTACGCATCAAGGTTTTGATAAAACGCTCACTAAAGGCGAACGCCAAAATATCACCGACCTTCTTAATGATGGACTCAAGGATTCAGTTCACAAAGCCATCATTTCCGGGCCAGTGGATGCGGATAAGCAAGATTATTTATTGCGCGATAGCCATTATTGCGGCGTGCAATACGGTCGCTTTGATATAGCCCATCTTCATAACGTGCTTACGCCAGTCGAAGACGTGGACCAAAAGGTTTTGATGGTCGAGCCATCTGGCATTCATGTGATTGAGCAGTTTGTCCTCGCCAAGTATTATCTTACTACCCAGGTTTATCGTCATAAGGTTCGCCTGATAACGGACCAGATGCTTACGCGTGCGCTGGTTCTAGGAGTGGTCAAAGATCATTTACCGTTCTTGGAAAAGTTGTACGTGTACAAATCCACTCCGGATTATATCGAGAACTATTTGACTTGGGACGATTCACGCCTCACCCAAGAGTTGTTGAAAGAGGAATACTCAAAAACTAATGCAGGGCAATTTTTTAGGCGTTTGGTCCACCGTCAACTGTATAAGCGCGTCTGCCAAGTTTCCTTGAATGATATCTCGGGTAACGCTCAGATTGCCTCAGCCGAGGAATTCCTGAAGAAACGGGGAGAGATGGAAAAGGGGATGGCCGTTTGGTTGAAAGAAAAAATGGGTATTAAACTCAGCGCTGATCATGTTATTGTCCATCATTATTCCATTGAATCTGCTAGGAAACAATCAAGAAATTCCGAACGCTCTATTCCCATCCATACCTTGCCTTCCCCGACGATCTTTGAAGATGCTTCAAGTCTCTTTCACTCGATTGATGAAAAAGGGAAGGAAGAATTTGTAGAGTGCTACGCACCATTGGACGGCTTGTCACGTATAGTGCGCAGTGATATGGAAAACAATGCCAAAAAGTTCCTGGTGCAGCTTTTGGCTGATATTTTCCCGAATAATCACCAAAAATCTAAGAATGGAGGAAAATCATCATGAAAGTTCGTAGTGTTATTTTATTGTCGTTGGATGCCTTTGGCGGAATCGTCTCTGGAAAAACCATGCTCCAGAAACGACTCTTCTTCATGGCTCAATATTTGAAACAGGAATGGGGATTTAACGCCCACTATTATGGCCCTTATTCCAATCTCATTGCATCAGAGCTGGTTACGCTTAAAGTTCAGGGCCTTGTTGCTGAATCATGCCTTAGGTACGGTGGAGCCGACAGCAGTGGTTTTGAGAAAAAGCGTTGTGATTACACGCTTACTGAAACAGGGAAGAATGCTGTTCAGTGGCTAAAAAAGGAATTCCCGAATGATTCTAATAAGTTACGCCAAATTGCCTTACGGATTGTAGAGGCAGGCGATTTGGGCTATGAGGATCTCAGTATTGCAGCTAAAGCGTATTTTATTCTGAAACAATCTGAGTCTGACATGCTTTCAACGGCTGAAATTGCTGACAAGGCGCGCAAATTCTCTTGGCAGGTGACAGAACCGCAGATTTCAAAAGCCTGTGGTTACCTGGTCTCGTTGGGGCTAGTCAAAGCTCCGAGAAAAGCCGCATGACATGCTCGCATTTCATGGAGGCTGTATCCCTTATCTTTTCATGAAAGACGTTTCCACCTTTTTGGCAAGGGCTCCACACTTTTGGTGGCCGAAGCCACTTGGTCGCTTGGTCGACAATAAATATTCCGCGCAAACCGCGTGATGCAAATTCTCGTCGAACTATGAAATGATCCGGTGTTGTCGGCCAATGAGCGGAAGGATTTGATCGAGGACTTGAACGAGGATGGTCTTTCAGACCCCAAGCATCCGGGGCCACAGGATTTGCCGTTAATTCTGAGCCGGTTGGCCCTGATTGAAACGGTCGCTCCCAATGCCATGGATGACATCAATGCCGCCGCCTTCGCCGAGGCATACAAGGACCTCGCCAATATGGCGAACCAACTCTTGCCAGCTCCGAGACCTGGGAAATAATCCCGTGAGGCCACCATTCGCCAGCCAGAAAGCTCGCGCCCCGCGACCATCTGGGTGAAAAACACGCTAGCAGGTTGCGGAGTTACCGCAACCTGCCAGTTCGTTACTTCAAAAAGCTGAG
>JBAXGN010000092.1 GCA_037139415.1 Verrucomicrobiota bacterium
TGGTGCCGCCCTCGGGCAGGGCGTCGCGGGCGTTGATGCACAGGTTCAGGAGGGCCTGATGAAGCTGGGTGGTATCGCCCTGCACCGGCCATAGGTCGTTGGGTACGTCCAGGCGCGGTTCGATATTCCGGGGGAAGGTTTCCTGAATGATGTTGACCAGTTCGTTCTGGATCGGACGCACGGGCAGGGACACCTGGACGCCGGGGGTGCCGCGGGCAAAGGTGAGCAGTTGCTTGATAATGTCCGACCCGCGCTGGGCGCTGGTCTCCATGGCGTCAAGCATCGAGCGGCTGCTCGGGTCGCCGACCTCCTTGCGCAACTGCGGCACGGCTATCAGTACGGGGGTCAGGACGTTGTTCAGGTCATGGGCGATGCCGCCGGCCAGCGAGCCAAGGTTTTCCAGCCGTTGCGCCCGCAGGAACTGTTCTTCCAGCTTTTTATGCTCGGTGACGTCGAGGATGGCGACGATCAGCCCGATGACGCGCCCGGATGCATCATGCTCCGGCACATAGCGGGCATGGACCATGCGCGGCCCCGCCGGTAACGGGAGCGTGAGATCGTACTCGGTCGCTTGCCCGGCCAGCGCGGCATCCATGCACGGACAGGCCAGGGCATAAACGGCTTCGCCCAACACTTCCCGCGCGTGCTTGCCAATGATCTCCTCCCGGCGGAGCCCAAACACCTTCAGGTAAGGTTCGTTCGCAAACTTGTAGCGCCGCTCGTGGTCGTACTGGACGAGGAACAATGGCGCATGGTCGGTCACGAAGCGCAATTGTGCCTCCCGCTCGCGCAGCACCTGCTCGGCCTGCTTGCGCTCGGTGATGTCCTGCACGAGGCCGATCATCCGCACGGGTTGACCTTCCGCATTGCGCAGGTAACCGCCGGCGCACCAAATCCACCGCACCTCGTTATCCGTGCGGCGGATGCGGCACTCAAAGAACATGTACTCCTGCGCCGCCACGGCGGTGCGGTAGGCATGGTCCACGTGCGCGCGGTCCTCCGGGAGCACATGGTCGAGAAACATTTCGTAGGTCCAGTGCGGCAGCAACGCGGGGTAGCCAAAGATCTGGTCGTGGATCAGCGAGCGCTGGGCGGTGTGGTTTTGCAGGTCCAAATCCCAAGTGCCGAGGTGGCTCATTTCCAACGCAAAGTTCAGCCGATGCTCGCTCTCCCGCAGCGCCAGCTCGGCCTGCTCGCGCAATAACCGGGCGTGTAGCAGCGGGGCGACTTGAGTGGCAATGCTTTCCAGGGTGCGGAGGTCGTCCGGCGTGTAATCCGTCTCCTTGTTGGCGACCTGGAAGAGGCCAATGGCCTCGCCCTGGAACAAAATGGGCAGGGAAATGTGCCGCTGGATGGCGACGTGCCCGCCGGGGATATTGCTGGAAGGCGTGTTGACGAGGAGGCTGCGCTTCTCCCGCAGGGCGCGGGGCCAACTGCTATCGCCCCAGGTGTCGCGCGGGAACCGGATGGTCTTCTCCGGGATTTGGCACTTGTCCCAGACCTCGCGGGTCATGGTGGGGACGACGTTGGCCCCGTCTGCATCAATATAACCAAATACCCCGAATGGACTGTGCGAGACATCCAGCAGGACGTTGAGCACTTCATGGTACATTTCAGCATCGGGGACGCTAGCGAAGATGGCGGCGACGCGAACCCGGATTGCCAGCGCCAGCTCGGCCTGTTTGCGGGCAGTGATGTCGCGGAAGGGCCACACGCGGCCCACGATTTTATCGCCGAGGCGTTGGGGTTGGGAATACCGGGTGAATACGCGGCCGTCCACAAAACGCAACTCGTCTGAGGAATCGGCCTGCGGGTTGCGATAAAGCTCCTCGACCTTGGCAATAAACGCGGCTGGTTCAGCCAGTTGCGCTTGGACATGCTGCAGCAATAGCTGATCGTTGTGGGCCGCCATCAGGTCGGGTGGAATTTTCCACAACCGCAGGAATTTCTGGTTGAAGCTGGTCACCTTGCCTTGGCTATCCACCACCAGGATGCCATCCGCCGTGGATTCCAAGGTGGCGGTCAACAGCGAATAGGATTGAGCCAGCTCCTCATTCTTCTCCCGCAACGCTTGATTCAAGCGCAGGATACGGATGAACGCCTCGATGCGAACCGTCAATTCGCGATTGGAGATGGGGCGCATCAAGTAACCATCCGCCCCTGATTCAAGACCCGTAAGCTGTTCCTCCGTCTGCGTATAGGTGCCCGTGATGAGGATGACAAAGACTTCCGCGTATGCCGGGTCGGCCTTGATTCGTCGGCAGACTTCCAGGCCATCCATTCCCGGCATGTCCAAGTCCAACACCACGAGCTGCGGACGGAAGGTGGGCAGGGCCAGCAGGGTGTCTTCGCCGCTGAGGGTGGTCGCCGTGGTGTAGCCGGCCTTTTCCAACACCCGCGCGGTGCCGCGCGCGATGTCCGCGTCATCATCCACCACCAGGATGCGAATGGGTTCAATAGTCATGGGGTGTCAGTCATCAGTCATCAGTCATCATGGGATAGCCAATGGGGGCCTGGTCGTAGAAGCTAAAGTATTTGTTGCGGGCGGCTTCGAGTTCTTCCTTTACGTAGCGCAGTTCCCGGTTCTGCGCTTTCAACTCGATCTGATACACTTCCAGCTCATGGATCGTCTTCAGGGCGACTTCGGAGGTGAGCTGCTCCAGGCGTTGTGTCGCCACGGCGTCCGCATTCACCTCCGCCGGTTGGCGCTGGCTGGTTTCCTTACGGTTATCAGGAGCGTGACTCACAGGCGTAGGATTGCGCCGTTCCGGTCCGCATAGCAAGCATTTGTTTTGGCATTGCGAACGCTGACTGACGTCGCGTAGCCGTCGAGGTAAGGAGACGGATTTTTTTTACCTGAATTCCCGAATGTCGTCTGCTTATCTCGGGGGCTACGCGGAACGTGGGGATCCGTCTCCTTACCTCGACGGCTACGCGGAGGTATGGCTGCCTATACCGCCTCGACGGTCAACGTCGCGCTGAGGGCGCTGACGCGGGGACCGTTATAGGCGAGGGCCTGATACTCATAAATTAGATGACTTGAGTTTTTCCCGTCCTATTGACATCGTTGGCAGGAACACAACTGGTCGCCAACATGTTCATAACGAAAACAGAAACGAAACGGCAAAACCGAAACAGCGGTGGCAACAGCGGGGGAGCCGGAGGCGGTGAATTTTTTACCGCCGCTGGTTCTCGTTTTGGCCGTGAATGATGTAAGGAACTACATGAAACATTCAAATCTGATCGCACCCACACTTGGTCTCGCCATGGCATTGGTTTGTCTGGCACAACCGCCGATTTCTTCCGCCCAACGTAGTGGCGGAGGCGCCTCGTCGGAAGCGCAATGGCGCTTGTGGTATGCCAAACCCGCCTCGGCCTGGACGGAAGCGCTTCCCATCGGAAACGGGCGCCTGGGGGCCATGGTGTTTGGCGGCGTGGTGAATGAACGCATCCAGTTCAACGAAGGGACGCTTTGGGCAGGCGGACCGTATGATCCCAGCAGCCCGGAGGCGCTCGCGGCCTTGCCCGAGGCCCGGAAGCTGATTTTCGAGGGAAAGTATAAGGAGGCAGATGCCCTGATCGGCAAGCAGATGATGGCGCGCCCCCTCAAACAAATGATGTACCAACCGGTGGGTGATTTGAAACTGAGTTTTCCCGGTCACGAAATGACGAATGATTACCGGCGTGAACTGGATCTCGATACTGCAATCGTGAAGGTTCGCTACACCGTTGGCGGCGTAAACTATTCGCGCGAGGTATTTGCCAGTCCGGTGGATCAGGCCATCGTGATTCGGCTAACCGCCGATAAACCGGGACAAATCAGCTTTACCACCGCGATGGCCACGCCTCAAAAAGCAACGGTGGTGACCGAAGGAAACGATACCCTCGTCATGAGCGGGCAGAATGGCGATGCCTTGGGAATTGCGGGGGCGCTGAAATTCCAGGCGCGCGTGCGCATGCTCACGCAAGGCGGGCAGATCACGGCCGCCAATGACAGTTTTACGGTTACTGCCGCCGATTCCGCCACGCTGTTGATCGTGGCGGCGACGAGTTACAAAAACTTCAAGGATGTCAGCGGTGATCCCGAAGCCCTCACGAAAAATTATCTCGCGACGGCAGCGCGCAAACCGTTTGACCGCTTGCGGCGGGATCATGTGGCGGAGCATCAGCGGTTGTTTCGGCGCGTCAGTCTTGATCTCGGCGCGACGGAGGCGGGAAAACTTCCCACGGATCAGCGGATTGCCAAATTTTCGGAAGGCAACGATCCGCAACTGGCGGCCCTGTATTTCCAATTTGGCCGCTACCTGCTGATTTCCTGCTCCCGCCCCGGCGGTCAGCCGGCCACCCTGCAAGGGCTGTGGAACGAAAGCATGAAACCGCCGTGGGATAGCAAGTACACGATCAATATCAATACCGAGATGAATTATTGGCCAGCCGAACCAACCGGCCTTGGTGAATGTACCGAACCGTTGATCCAAATGGTGGGCGAACTGGTCGAACCGGGCGGGCGCACGGCAAAAGTCAACTGGGGTGCCGGAGGCTGGGTTTGCCACCATAATACGGATCTCTGGCGGGCTACGGCGCCGATTGATGGTCCCACATGGGGGTTCTGGCCGATGGGTGGGGCGTGGCTCTGCAAGCACCTGTGGGATCGCTACGACTATGGTCGCGACAAGCAATACCTGGCCCGGGCTTACCCGATCATGAAGGGGGCCGCCCAATTCTTTCTGGATACGCTGGTTGAGGAACCGGGCCATAAGTGGCTCGTAACCTGCCCGTCGCTCTCGCCCGAAAATACCCATCCGGGCGGAGCCAGCGTCTGCGCCGGGCCCTCCATGGATATGCAGATCATCCGTGACCTGTTCAGCAACTGCATTCAGGCCTCCGAAATTCTCGGTTTGGACCCGGAATTCCGGGCTAAAGTCGCCGCCTCGCGCGCTCGCCTTGCGCCGCTGCAAATCGGCAGCGCCGGTCAGCTTCAGGAATGGCTGGAGGATTGGGACATGAAGGCCCGCGAGATTCATCATCGCCACGTCTCGCATCTGTACGCCTTGTATCCAAGTGACCAGATTACCCCGCGGACCCCTGAGTTTTTTGCCGCCGCAAAGAAGTCGCTGGAGATTCGCGGTGACGGCGGCACCGGCTGGAGCCTGGCCTGGAAAATCAACCTCTGGGCGCGTCTGTTGGACGGGGATCACGCCTACAAAATGATCACCATGCTGCTGCGCCCCGGTCCCACGCTGCCAAACATGTTCGATTCCTGTCCGCCGTTCCAGATTGACGGTAACTTTGGCGGTGCCTCCGGCATCACGGAAATGTTGCTGCAAAGTCATTCCGGTGAGATACAGCTTCTTCCGGCACTCCCGAAAGCATGGCCTGCCGGCAAAGTCACCGGCCTGCGCGCGCGTGGTAATTGCTCCGTGGACATCGAGTGGAACGACGGCCAGGTGACGACGTATCGCATCACTTCCCCTGAACCGCACGAAGTCAAGGTGCGGGTGAACGGCCAGGTGAAAACGCTGACTCCGGTAACGCTTTGAAATCATGGCGGTAAAAAATTCACCACGGAAGTGTCCGGTCTGGCAGCGGATTTCACTGGGTGTCGCGCTGCTGTTATTCGGCTTGTTTTTGCCGGCCTCATGCGTGGCGGAGTCGCCGGAGTCGCTTCGCTCTCCGGTGAACCAGGTGTTCCAATTTGTGCAGCATGGCACTTGCTCCGCGTGGACAAACGGAACCCCAACCACGGCCACGGGATATCTCTGGATTCCCGAGAACTGTCGGCGGCTGCGGGGATTGGTTATCCTGTGCGCCAATGTTCCGGAACACATGCTGGTTGGCCATCCGGCCATCCGTGAGGTTTGTGCTGCCCATGACCTTGGCATCTTTTGGGGGACCCGTTCCTTTTATAATTTCAAAGCCAAGAACGAAAACCGTACGGTGGTCGCCTTCCTTCAGCAACTGCTGGATGGCCTGGCAAAAACCTCAGGTTACGAGGAAGTGGCTACTGTCCCATGGTTGCCGATGGGGGAATCGGGACACTTGCTGATGGTGGATGCCCTGGTCGAGGCGGCCCCGCAGCGATGCATCGCCGGCATCTGGATTAAGAATAATCATCTGCCGCCGAAAAACCGGGAAGTCCCGGCGCTGGTTGCGTTCGGAACCGCTCAGGAATGGGGGCAGGATAAGGTGGATATTCGCACCAATTGGAACAACATCGCCTCGGCTTACGACGGGATTCTCAAACAGCGGAAGTCCAATCCCAATTGGCCGTTCAGTTACGTCATGGATGGCACCAGTGGCCACTTCGACTGCTCGGAACGTCTGACCCGATATTTCGCCCGCTACATCGATCTCGTCGCCAAGGCGCGGCTGTCCGACCATGGCAGTCCGGCCCTGAAACCTGTTTTGTTGGAAAAAGGTTTTCTCGCCGATCTGCCTGTTCCTGGTCATGAAAATCAGCCGGTGACCGCTTTTTCCAGCGCCGCTCCCGAGGCACGCGGTGTGCCGTGGTATTTTGATAAAGCCAGTGCGGAAGAAGCGCAGGCCATCGCCCGGATCAACTGGAAAGCTGACACCCAATTGCCCGCCTTCGCCGATGAAAAGGGAACTATTTTCCCCTATACCTTCAATGGAATCACCTGGTTGCCGATCAACAAAACGCCCGTTCCGGCCACCAATTCCTTGCCCACTCCCACCCTCGAGACCGAGTCCGATGGCGTGACCTTTACGCTCAAGGGGGTGCGGTTGGAGAAGTTGCCGGAGAATTTTGTGGGCGCTGGCCAAAAACTCGCACGTGCCCCCGGCACTCCCTATATCGAATGGCTGTGCGGTGCGGTTGAGCCGCTGGGTAACGGAAAGTTTCGCATGGCACTGGACCGCACTTGGCCGTCCCCCCTTTACATTGCCGTGCGTCATCCGGGCACGGACTCAATTCGCGCCATTGTCCAGCCCGGCCAGATCAGCCGGGATGATCACTCGGAAGGCCGACCACAGAAAATCACCTTTGAGACGATTTCCGATGTGAAGGCGGGCACGGACGCTGTACCGCTCAAGGCGACCTCCGACGCCGGATTGCCCGTGCGCTTTTTTGTCACGGTCGGGCCAGCCATCGTCCAGGACGGCAAACTCATGTTCACAAAAATTCCCCCGCGCACCCGGTTTCCCGTTTCGGTGACGGTGGCGGCGTGGCAGTGGGGACGCGGCACTGAACCGAAGGTGAAAACTGCGGAAATTGTGAGCCAGACCTTTCAAATCCTACCGCCATGAGGGTAAATAAACTAATCGTCCCATGCGTGTGGTTGCTGGCCAGTCACTGGGCTTTTGCGGACCGGGTCAATTTATGACATGCGGCAGTCAATTACTGACATGTCAAAACTCGAATGGTTGTTGTAGGGTAAGCGTCCATCATAAACGATATTGAAACAAATATGAAAAGAATACACTGCCAGGTCCTCACCGGCGCATTGCTCTTTGCGTGTGCCTTCGTCCTGCCTGCCGTCGAGCCCTTCCAACCCACTGATGAATCGCTCAAACAATACCGGTGCCCCGAGTGGTTCCGCGATGCCAAATTCGGCATCTGGGCGCACTGGGGGCCGCAATGTGTGCCGGAGCAGGACTCCTGGTATGCCCGGCGTCTCTATGAACACGACGGTTTCGACACCAAGAAGGGCGTGCCCACCGGACCATCGCGCGCCAACAAATATCACCTCGAACATTACGGGCATCCGTCCAAGTTCGGCTTCAAGGACATCATCGCCCTATGGAAGGCGGAGAAGTGGGACCCGGAGCGGTTGATGGCGCTCTACAAACAGGCCGGCGCGAAATACTTCGTCAGTCTCGGCGTGCATCACGACAACTTCGCCCTCTACGACTCGAAGCTCTGCCGCTGGAACGCGGCGGAGATGGGCCCGAAATGTGACGTGGTCGCCCGGTGGCAACAGGCGGCGGCGAAAGCCGGGTTGCGCTTCGGCATCACGGAGCACCTGGCTGCGAGCTGGTGGTTTTACAGCGCGACCAAAGGGGCCGACAAGACCGGCCCGATGGCCGGCGTGCCGTATGATGGCAACGACCCGCAATACGCGGACCTCTATTGGAGCGGCAACGAGATGCCGAGCTTCTCGTATTACGGAGAGGATGTGCCCGAGGCCCACAAAATCAAATGGGGCAAACGCATCGAGGAGATCGTGGATCGTTACCATCCCGATCTGCTCTATTCCGATAGTCCGCTGCCGTATCCCGCGGAAGCTGGCCGGCAGATGTTGGCGCATTTCTACAACGACAACCTGCGCCAGCATGGCGGCAAGCTGGAGGCCATCTATAACTGCAAACAGGACGCCGAAGGTCGCTGGGTGCGCGATCTCGAACGTGGCGTCATGGAGGGGATCAATCCCGAACCGTGGCAGACCGACACGTGTATCGGCAACTGGTATTACACGGCGGGCTTCAAATACAAAACCAGCACGGCGGTGATTCAGATGCTGATTGATATCGTCAGCAAGAACGGCAATCTACTCTTGAACTTTCCCCAGCACGCGGACGGCACATTGGATCAGGAAGCGGAAACTATCCTCGCCGACCTGGCGGCGTGGATACCGGTCAACGGCGAAGGTATTTATGCGACGCGCCCTTGGAAAATCTATGGCGAAGGCCCGACCAAACTGGGCAAAGGGCACTTTGGCGGACTCAATGATACCGGCAACTACAAGCCGTCCGACATTCGCTTCACGCAATCCAAAGACGGAAAGACGCTCTACGCCTTCGCGCTTGGTTGGCCGGACGACCGCCAGCTTGTGGTGCGCTCCCTCGCGTCCGCCGCTGGAAAGATTGCGGACGTCTCGCTGCTCGGCCACACGGGTAAACTTGACTGGCAACAAACCGGCGAGGGCCTCGTCGTGAAACTGCCCGCGCAGAAGCCCTGTGCGCATGCCATCGCGCTCAAGATTTCCGCCGGGGACCTGCGGCCGGTGCCCGTGGTGTACGACAACAGCATCACGCCCGGCGCCGACGGCAGCGTTGCTCTCACACCCGCCGCCGCCGAACTGCACGGCACCAAGATTCGCGTGGAAAACAAGCAGGATCACGACTACCTCGCCGCCTGGGACAATTCCGCCGACTGGCCCTCATGGCCCATTAAGTTTCCGGCGAAGGCCACCTACGAGGTTAGCATCACCTATAGCGCCGCCTCCCGCGAAACCGCTTTCGTGGTGGAACTGGCTGGCCAGAAACTGACCGGCACCGCCACCAAGACGGCGGACTGGTACGCCTACCAGACGCTGAAGCTCGGCCGCGTTGAGGTTGCCAGCGCCGGCAAGCTGGAGCTGTCCATGCGCCCGGCCGATGTGACCAAGTGGAAGGCGATGAATATCCGCTCGCTCAAACTGACCAAAGTTGAGTGAGTCGGTGAAGGGGAGGGACCTCGGCCAGCGAGGCGGATCACGATGATGAATTACCGATGTTTGGAACTGACGAATCAAATCAATACGAAAGTTACAACCATGAAACACACCGTGACAATAGCCACGGCGCTTTTGCTCGCATCACCAGCTCGTGCGGCGATTTTAGGTGCGGACGATGTGCGATTCTTGGTCGAGCGCAATGTTGCGTGCGTCACCAACCCGGTGGCCTACAAAGCCGGGGAACAGATGAACCGGTGCATGTTGCTGGGCAACGGCGGCATCGAGGCGGCGGTGTCGTCGCCGGACGGGGCGGCGGAGAACATTCGCGTGGCGATCCACAAGAATGATTACTGGCGCGATCATCTCCTCGCCAAGGGATCCTCCGCGAACGCGAAGGGGCACTACGCGCCGAACCGCACGGTCAATGTGAATCCTGGCTACATGGATCTGCGATTCCCGGATTTCGGCGGCGCGGCATTTCGCCAGGAACAGGACATGTGGAACGCTGAAGTTCGCACGACGCTACGGAAAGGCGAACAAACGGTGTGCGTGACGGCGACCATTCCAAAACCGGCCAAGGATGTCATCGTGCAGCGCATTGAAAATCGCGGTCTGACGCCGGTGCGCGTGGTGATTGACACATTCACAAAGCAGGTTTCGCCGACGAACGATTTCCTCTACGACCTCGACGCCGGCGTGGCGACCAACGGCGACTGCGTGGCGTGGGTGAAACGCCGTACGCCGCTCGGCGAGCGTGTGGTGACGTTGCCAGAAGAATGTTCGCAGTTTCGAATGTGGGCTGCAGTGGCTACGCGCCTGCTCGGAGCGACGGTGTCGAGTCGCGTGGCGGAAGGTCGCGTCACGCTCAGCGCGGAAATCCCGCCGGGACAAACGGCGACGGTGGTGACGGTGGTGCGCGGCACCGGGATTCCACTGACACTAGACCCGGCCGATCCGTTGCCAGCAGCCTTGGTGGCGGCGGCAAAGCTGACGGCTGGTGAACTTGAGCGCCTCGCGACCGGGCATCGCGCGTGGTGGGTGCGTTTTTGGAACCATTCGCGCGTACGGCTCGACGCGGAGCCGTTGGTTGAGCGAGTTTATTACGGAGCACTCTATGTCTTCGGATGCGTGAACAAGCCGGGCGAGTACGCGTCGGGCTGCAATTCGTTCGGCGTTGAGGACTCGCCGATGTGGACGGGCGATTATCATTGGAACTACAACATCCAAGCGCCGTACTACCTGGCGTGGTCGAGCGATCGGGTTGAGTTGTCAGAACCATACGACCGGGCTGTTCGCGAACACGACGTGCCGCTGGGCCGTGCGATGGCCAAACGAGCGGGCGCGAAAGGCACGTTCTTCTGCATCGGCACCGCGCCCGGCGGCCAGATCAACGAAAACACCTCCGGCTACGGTCATCGCAGTAATGCGCTTCAGGCGGCGCTGAATCAGGTTGACCATTATCTCTTCACGCTCGATCAGGACTGGCTCTGGGCGAACTTCGAGTTCCTGAAGGCCGTCGCGGCGTATTGGGATGACGATTTGCTTAAGCACAAGGAGATGCGGCCCAACGGTTCGTATCGCTACAACATCACCGCAAACGCGCCGCTGGAAGGTTGCGGCGGTTCACTCAACGCCACGCCCACGATTGGTTTTCTGCAACATTTCTACCGCGGCCTGGTCGTGATGGTCAGCGATCTGAACCGTGCCGGCAAACCGACTGGTTTCGGCGACGCTGATCTGGCGCGCTGGCGCGACATCCTCGCGCATCTGCCGGACTACCCGGTGAGTGAAGCGTTCGGGCGAAAGATGTTCCGGTGGAGCGAAGACGATCTGGATCCGTTTGCCGTCGGCGGCTGGCACTGGAATTTGCTGCAGGTGTATCCCGCGCACCAGATCAGTATGAGTTCCGCCCCGGCGCTGGTGCAGGCGGCGGACAATGCATTGGTGCTGCGTCCCGAAGTGTTGGGCCGCGGCGGCCCATATTGCGAATACTTCGCCATCTTCGTCCGGCTCGGACATTACGCGCCGGAGATTTTGGAGCGGCTGAATTGGTTCCTAACGCACAGCCCCGGCAAGATGGGACCGTCGAACTTTGCGGTGCAGGGCGGCAACGTCGAGTGCGTCGCCATCGTGGATGAAATCCACAATTTCCTATTACAAAGCCACGAAGGGTTTCTGCGTTTCTTCCCGGCGTGGCACCACAACAACGCCGCATTCACCGGCATCCGCGCGATGGGCGCGTTCATCGTGTCGGCGGAAAAACGCGACGGCGTCTGCCGCGCGATTAGCGTTCGCAGCGAAAAGGGGCAGCGTTGCGCTGTGCTGAATCCGTGGCCGGGACACGCGCTGGAAATTCAACCGGCCGTGGCCGTCGCAGTCGAACAACGATCGTACGGCGAAGTCTGCGCGTTCCCGACAGAACCCGGCTGCAGCTACACACTCACGCCGCGCGGCGGTTTTCCCGATGCCGCGCCGTGGCCGAACCTCGCGCTCGGCAAGCCGGTGACGGTTTCCAGCGCGCACGATCCACGCAGTCGTGACGAGAAGCCAGTCTGGGCGCATCCGACGCACGTTCGCGACAATAATCCCCTGACGTGGCGGGCGGCGAACCTCACCGACGGCAACCGCCAACTCTGTTCACTGCTCACGGAAAACATGGGCTGGTGCAGTGTGCCGTCTTCGACGCAGCGCATGGAGTGGGTGACGGTGGATTTGGGCACCCCGCAAACCATCCGGCAGGTCAACCTGTGGCCGGTCGGTCGCGGCGACATGAAATACGGTCGGTACGACAAGGAAATTGTCGCGATGGATCACTCGTATGATGGGTTTCCGCTCGACTTCAAGATCATGGTGTCGGCGGACGGCACGGCCTGGCAAACTGTGATCGCAGAAACGAATTTTCTGAAGATGCCGGCCGAGGACGCGAAACCGAAGGATGCGGTGGGACCGGAATCGTTCCGTTTTGCCCCGTGCGCGGTGCGGTACGTCAAGGTGGAGTGTTCGCGGCTGCGCAAGTCGCGGTACTTTGGAAAACACACCATGCAGTTGGCCGAAGTGGAGGTGTTGCGGTGAGAATAGAAGCCATCAGTGCGCTCGTTCTCGCACTGCCGACTGCGCCTTGCTGGAAGTTCCTAGCTTTGGAAAACTCAGCGTCGGCTCTTTCCAATCTTTTGAAAACCGCAGCGCGAGACTTCCAATGTATGGAACTGACGATCAAATGAAGACGAACGTATGCACATGAAACAGATTATCACCCTCACCGCCCTGCTGCTGGTACCGCTGGCCGTCTCGGCGCAAGGCGGAATTGTTCCACTCCACCTGCGCTGCGAGTGTCTCGACAACCCGCTCGGCATCGGCACCGCGCAGCCACAGTTCGGTTGGCAGTTGGATTCGGCGCAGCGCGGCGCGCGGCAGACCGTATATCAAGTCGTCGTCATGGACGTCGGCGAGAACACCGTCTGGGACTCCGGTAAAGTCGAATCCCCGGCACAAAATGGGATCGTCTTTGGCGGAGCGCAGTTGGCCGGCAAAACTGCTTGTCGTTGGAAAGTCAAAGTCTGGGACGGGGCCGGTCGGGAATCGGCGTGGAGCGAGGCGGCCACGTTCGAAACGGGAATCGTCAATCCGCAACGGGATTGGCGCGGTGTGTGGGTGGGCGGACCGCCATCGCGCAAGGACGAGGCGGGCCATTACGCGACCAACCAGTTCAATCTCATCCGCCGCCGCTTCGAGTTGCCGGTGGAAAAGAAGATCGTCAAGGGGCGAGCCTATGTCGCGGCGCAGCACTACGCGCTCTCATTTTTCAACTTCAGCGTCAACGGCCAGAAGCCGGCAGACGTGTTTCCACTGCGGCGCGGCATCTACACCTTCGATGTCACCGCGCTGTTGCGGCCTGGCGAAAACGTCCTCGGCGCGATATTCGGCGACACCGGCAACCCGCGAAACAATCCGAAGAACAGTTCGCAGAACCGGCTGCTCTGCGATGTGGACGTCTGGTTTGCCGACGGCAGTCACTTGATCTTCGGCACCGACGAGCGCTGTCGCGGATTTCAAGGCGGCCCGGTGTTAAGCGGCGATATGTTTGATGGCGAAACGTTCGACGCACGGCAGGCCGTCGCGTGGGACCAGCCTGGCTTCGACGATAGCCACTGGACGGCCGGCACCGTGGCCCAAGCTACCGCCAAGCCGGATCGGGTGGTGCTGAACTTCGTTCGCGTCGCCGAGACGTTCGCGCCGTTGAAAATGACGACACCGAAATCGGGCGTGTGGATTTTCGATGCTGGCACACAGATCAGCGGCTGGGCACAGATGCGCGTCAACGGCCCCGCCGGCACACGCATCACGCTGCGGTTCGCGGAGCGCCTCAATGCCGACGGCACGCTCGACATTTCCACCATCACCAAAGGGCTGCCGGCGAAACAGACCGACCTGCTGATTCTGAAGGACGGCGAGCAACTTTGGGAACCAACGCTGACGTATCATGGTTTTCGGTACCTCGAAATCACCGGCTGGCCGGGAGCGCCGACGCTGTCCGACATTCGACTGCGCCGGGCGGCCGCCGATGTGCTGCGCGACCGGGCACAGTTCACCTGCTCCAATGAAATGCTTAACCGCTTCCATCGCGGGTTTGCCGATACTGAGCTGGCCAACCTGATGTTCGACCTCACGGACTGCAATCAGCGCGCCGAACGCGCGCCGTGGTCGGCTGACGGCATGTGCGTTGCCGAGGCGGCGATGACGTTTTTCGACGCGGCCCAGTTCTTCCGCGAAAAATGGCTGGAGCTTTGCCTGCATCGCGCCGGGCCGCACGGTGAGGCGGGTAACTTGGTTTACGAGACTGGCGGCTTTGCACTGCTGTGGCAGGCACAGTGCGCGTTGGTCTCGTGGGATTACTGGCAGGCTTACGGGGACAAGGCGTATCTGGCGGCCTGTTACGAGCGCGTCAAGAAATTTGCCGATTGCTGCGTGAGCTGGTTCGACCAACTCGACGAGGTCGTGTTCGATCCCAAGAAAAAAGAAATCGTCTCGCACCAGAGTAAGCAGGACTGGCTCATTGACGCCGAGACGCCCTGGCGCGACCCGGCAGGCAAGCCGTGCGAGAATCCGCTGAAGTATTGGGGCGACTGGCTGCGGCCGGATCGGCAGTGGGACAAGCGCGCCAGTTTTCTGACCAGCGCGTTTTACTTCCGCTGCCTTGACATCGCCGCGCGAATGGCTGACGCGCTTGGCAAGCAGGAGGAGGCGGCGCGTCACCGCGCCATCGCCGACAAAATTCGCAACGCGATCAACGCGCGCTGGTTAAAGGACAATCGCTTCTACTGCGACAACGATCAGACGCCGAATGCGTTGGCGCTGGCCTTCGGTATCGCGCCTGACGAGGCGCGCGCAGCCGTTGCCGACAGCCTCGCCGCTGACATTGCCGCGCGCACCAATCATCTCGCCACCGGTTGCCTCGGCACGCTGGCGCTGATGCCGGCGCTCGCCGAAAACAACCGCAACACGGTTGCCTTCGCGCTGGCGACACAGCGGAGTTTTCCGAGTTGGGGCTACATGCTCGACAAGGGGCCCGGTACGTTCTGGGAGCACTGGAATGACGAAGGAATGTCGAAGTGCCACCCGTTCATGGGCGGCTCCGTGGCCGTGTGGCTCTACCGCCACGTCGCCGGCATCAAGCCCGTGAAGCCCGGCTACGAAGCAATCGAGTTCCGCCCGGGGCTTTTCGGCGACTTGACGTTTGCGAACGCGACGATACCGACGGTGCGCGGCCCGGTCGTGTCGGAGTGGCGTTGCGACGGTGGCAAGTTTCGCTGGAGTATTTCTGTTCCCGCCAACGCGACTGCGACCGTGTTCATCCCGGCGGCGGATGCGGCTGCTGTCACCGAGTCCGGCAAGCCCGCCGTCCAGTCGGAAGGCGTGAAGTTCCTGCGAACGGAAAACCACACTGCGGTTTATGCCGTTGGCTCTGGAACCTACCAGTTCCAATCCACACTCCCAGAAAGCGTCAAATGAAGCCCATTACCTCCCTCACCCTCAGTGTCCTGCTGCTGGTGCCGCTGGCCGCGCTCCACGCTGCCGCGGACAACAGCAAGGCTGGTCCGCAACGAAATGCCAATCTCCAGGTCGAAACCACAGTGGCTCTCCCGACACCAGCGGACGAGCGGCTCGTTGGGTTGGCCTACACGACATGGTTCGGCGATGCCAACTGGTACAATGTATGGGGCACACCACAACTCGGCTTCTACCGTTCCGACGACCGCGCAGTGATTCGCCGCCATGCCGAATGGATGGTGGATGCGGGAGTGGATTTTATCTTTGTGGATTGGTCCAACAACGTGGACTACACGCCGGGCCAGCCGAAACACGCGCACCTGAAGCCGCTTGAGGAAGCGACAACGGTTCTATTTGACGAGTTCGCCTCGCTGGCACGAAGTCCGAAGATCGCGATTATGCTCGGCACCGCTGGCGCACCTCCTGCGGCATTCGACGGGCGGCTGCAGCGCAAGGCCGATCAAGTGTGGAAGACCTTCGTTGAGAATCCGCGTTACCGGCCACTGCTCCAGGAGTATCTCGGCAAACCACTTCTAATTGTCTATGCAAACACGCCGTCGCCTTACGGCACGAAACTGCCGTGGACCGATCCGCGATTCACCGTGCGTTGGATGACCGGTTACGTCACGCAACAGCCGAACTTGCGCACGCCCGATCTCGTCAGCCACGCCGGCTACTGGTCGTGGGAGGATCGTGGGGCGCAAACCTATGCCGTTCACGATGGCCAGCCGGAGGCGATGACGGTGGTGGCGAGCTGGCGCGAGGACAAACACGCTGGAATTCCCGCCGCTGGCCGCTGCGCGGGCGCAACCTTTCGCGAACAGTGGATGCGAGCACGCCACATCGGCCCGAAGTTCGCGCTGGTGGTTTCGTGGAACGAGTGGGTTCGCGGCGAACAACCGAGCGCCGAGATCAGCAAGGACATCGAGCCGTCGCGCGAGCATGGCCGGTTCTATCTCGATTTATTGAAAGAGCAAATCACGCTCTTCAAGGCCGGCAAATAGGGAAAAATTAGCCATGACAACACGAATCGTGTTAACCGTTCTTACCACTCTGTTGCTGACGCCTCTGGTCGGGCTGCCGACCGCGGTTGCGGCAGACTTGTTCGTTGCTACGAACGGTGCGGATACTCATCCGGGTACGCTGCAGCAACCGTTCCAGACCGTTCAAAAAGCCGCCAGCGTGGCTGTGGCGGGAGACACGGTGCATATTCGCGCCGGCATCTATCGCGAAATGGTGATTCCCGCCAACTCCGGAACCGGCAACGCGCCGATCACCTTTCAACCGTATCAATCCGAAGTTGTCACACTCAGCGGCGCCGACCTGATTCAACCCGGTGACTGGGTTGTGTATAGCAACCACATTTACAGTGCCCCGATGAGTTGGAGCTTGGAATCCAGCAACCAGGTTTTTCTGGATGGCCAGATGCTTATCGAGGCGCGTTTTCCCAATACCACGCTTGATGTTTCCCGCCCGGTCAAACTCCTGGCTGAGGCCGGTTCTCACAGCGGCGCCAAGCCCAAGGCGATTGCCACCATCAACCATCCGGAGCTGAAGCAACCGGCGAATTATTGGGTGGGAGCCACCATCAATGTGGCCTTGGGGAAAGTCTGGGTGGCCGAGACCGCAACCATCCTCAGCAATGCGCCCGGTTGGGTCAGTTTCCTTACGAGTGGTGAAGCCTATTATCTCCCGAATAAGGGGAACCCGTTTTTCCTGTTTGGGAAATTCACGGAACTGGACGCTCCGGGGGAGTGGTTTTACCGGGACGACGCGCAACGGCTTTATCTTTGGACGCCCCAGAGCGATCATCCTGCAGCGCATCAGGTGGAAGCGAAGCGGCGGCAGTTTGCCTTTGACTTGCGCGGACGCACCCATATCAACGTGCGGGGGCTTCGGTTGTTCGGGTGCAGTATTAATACCGATGCGGACAGTTCCCATATTCTGCTGGATTCCCTCGAAGTAAAATACGTTTCCCATTGGACCCGGCAAGTTCGCTGGCGGACCGGCACCTGGGATTCAGGCATCATTCTTGCGGGAACGCATTGCACGATCCAGAACAGCACCATTGCCTATAGCGCCGGCAATGGCGTGGCCTTGAAGGGCAGCTACAACACTGCTTCCAACAACGTCATCCACGACGTGGATTATTCGGGCAATGCCGGGGCCGGGATCAATACCGGCAAATCATTGGGCAACGTCATCGCCAACAACAGCATCTATGATAGTGGTCATCGGTTGATTGACATTGGGGGACTCGAAGCGGGTTATGTGCATCACAACGAGGTCTGGCACGGCGGAATCCAAATGACCGATTTTGGCGGCATCTACACCGTCGCGACTGACGGGAAGGGCACGCGGATTTGCTACAACGTGGTTCGCGACTGCGATGGCACGAGCAATGGCCTGAAGCAACGCAATAATTCCAAAGGCATCTACATTGACAATGGCGCATCCAATTACGTTCTGGACCATAATGTCACTTGGAACGTGGACAATGGCATCATTTTGAATTCCCGGCCCGATCATCCCGAAGAAGTGAACCGGAACGTCATCATTCTGAACAATACGCTTCAAGGTGGGCGGAGCTATGGCTGGCGCGAAAATTCCAATCCCGGCGGGTTGATCGCCAATAACATTTTCCTGGCCGGCGATTTCATTCATCCCGCCGCGAAGGCATCCAATAATTTAACAGCCAAAACTGACCCGAAGCTGGTGAATCCCGCCGGTCATGATTACCGGTTGCAGCCCGGGTCGTCGGCGATAGATGCCGGGCTGAAATATCCGCCCTACACGGATGGCTTTACCGGCAATGCGCCCGATTTGGGAGCGTATGAACAGGGAGTGCCCGCATGGAAAGCCGGAGCGAATCGATAGGAAAAGTTGACAGCACCTTTATCTGAATAATACAGTCATACAATGAAAATAAAGCATGCCCTAAAGTCCGGTACTACACTGATTGCCATCATGTTGCTTATGGCCTGTGCCATCGCCGCTAACGCCGCCGAAAAATCCAAACCCACCATGGACGGCACTTCCGCCGACATGTGGGGCGATGGCAAAACGACCGGGACCAATTTGGTTCGCGGCGCGTGGCTGAAGGAATCGCGGTTCGCGATGTTCATCCACTGGGGGCTGTATTCCGAGCTGGGCGGCAAGTGGAACGACAAGACTTATTACGGTATCGCCGAGTGGATCATGAACCGGGCCAAAATTCCCGCTGCCGAGTATGAGAAGGTGGCCGGGCGCTTCAATCCCACCGCCTTCGAGGCAAACGAGTGGGTGAAGCTGGCCAAGGCGGCTGGCATGCGTCATATCATGATCACCGCCAAACACCACGAAGGGTTCGCCATGTTCAAGTCGGCTGCCAGTCCCTATAATATTGTGGATGCCACCCCCTTTAAGCGCGATCCCATGAAAGAACTCGCCGAGGCCTGTCGGGCCGGGGGATTGCGGCTCGGATTCTACTACTCCCAAACCGCCGACTGGCACGAGCGCGACGCGATGGGCAACACATGGGATTGGCCCAAGGAGGGACGCGATTTCCAGCGTTACCTCAAGACCAAAGCCATCCCGCAGATCGAGGAATTGCTGCGCGGTTACGGCCCGATCGCGGGCGTCTGGTTTGACACTCCGGGGCCGATTACGCCGGAGGAGTCAAAGATGCTGGTGGACCTTGTACACCAACTTCAGCCCCAATGCCTCGTGAATAGCCGTATCGGCAACAACCTGGGCGACTATGACACGCTGGGTGACCAGGAAATCCCGCGTCTGCCCCGGCCCGGCCTTTGGGAAACACCGGATACTCACAACGACACCTGGGCCTATGCCTGGTATGATCGCAATTGGAAGAGCCCGCGCGAGATCGCCGAGCGCCTGGTGCGCGTGGTCAGCCGGGGTGGCACCTACATGCTCAACGTCGGCCCCGACGGCACTGGCCGCATTCCGGAACAGTCGGCGCGCATTCTGCGCGAGGTGGGCCAATGGGTTCACGCGCATGAGGAGGCTATCCATGGCGCGGACCCGACGCCATTTGGCCCGCTGGCGTGGGGCGAATGCACGATGCGCGGGAATACCCTGTTTCTGCATGTGATCAAGTGGCCGGCTGATGGCCGGCTTGTCGTTCCCGGACTCAAGACCAGGGTGAAAAACGCACGGCTGGATGGCAGCGGAAAATTGACCGTGAAAACCACTACGGATGCCGTGGTGATCGCACTGCCCACCAAACGGCCCGAAACCCTTATCCCGGTCGTGACGCTGGAACTGGCGGGACCGGCGGAAGCGAGCCGCGAAGCGTTTTTGCTCAACGGCTGCCGTTATACGTTGGAAATCGGCGTGGCCGCGCTGGCAGGTTGCAAGCAGACGGATGTGCGTTGGATGGAGAAGTTTGGCGATTGGAAACACGCCGAGTGTGTCGCCGGTTGGCAGGGGGCGGACAGCGCGGCCACTTGGGGGTTCCGCACCGTTGAGCCAGGTTCCTTTTATCTCGACGTGGAATATACCTGTCCCGCCGAGGATGATTACTCCGAATGGCGTGTACGCAGCGGGGATGCCAACCTGACCTTTCCGCTGATTGACACCGGCGAGCGTCCCAAGCGCGCGGCGTTTGGCGGGGCATTGCCGCGGTTCCGGACCTACCGGGTCGGTGTGCTCGATTTTCCCAAAGCCGGTGCGCAGCAACTCAGCTTCGGTCCCACCGGGCTGGAAGGAAAAGGCATCCGGGTTTCGTCGCTCACCCTGACGCCGGTGGAGTAAAATATCAGGTTTACTTTTGAATTATTGTTTGTTTCCCATCAGCCTGAAATATATGTTCTTTATACGGTCGTTCAGGATAATACAGGCGCAGCGATTTGATGTTGCGCTCTATAGTTCTCAGGCCATCCATCGGCTTGATAACATTAATATGCGCAAAGTCCCTATCTTCTCACTCACCGCCTTGTTGCTGGCGCCGATGGTCGTGCGAGCTGGCGATATCACCCCGGTGCAACGGTCTATCCCTGCCAGACAGCAGGGATCAACCCTCTTCAATCCCGCTGAACCCTATGACGTGAATTTGCCGGTCTATCCGGTAACCTACAGCGAAGAGCAACAGCAGGCTCAACGCGCCGCAGGCCTCGCCCTGGTCAAGGAGGTCAACGAAGCCATGCGCAGCAGGAAGCCGGAGTACCGTGCCAAACCGGGAATCTACCGTCTGCCCAAGGGGGTCAACTTCGTGACCCGTGACATTGACCGATTCGCCCTGCATCTGCCGGATTGCGAACTCATCCTGGAGCCCGTCCCCGACCGGCACCTGTTCTCCTTTGGCCGGGCCAAGTCTTTTACCCTCACCGGACCGCTCAAGGTGGATTATGATCCCCTGCCGGAATCCCAGGGCCGAATTGTCGCCGCAGATTTCGCTACCAAGCGGGTGACGGTGGCGGTTCGGCCCGGCTACCATGCGCTCACTCCAAAAATCAGTGATAAAAAGAGCAGCGATAAGACCCGGGAAGAAGAACGCTTCTACACTTACAGTCCCTCGGGTGTCTGGCTGCCTAATATGTCCTGGTCCGGTTTCTCCTGGAACGATGCTGTCCTAGCAGCCGATGGTCGCACGGTGACATTCACCGCCGGGAAAGGCGTTGCCAGCAAGCTTTGGGAAGAACTCTACCAGTCCAACAACCTGGTCTCACTGGGCATGGCCGGTTGCGGCGTGCTGTTTTGCATCTGGCCCGATCAACTCGGCGAACTTACCGTCCAGGATCTGGATTTCTACGGCGGAGGTTTCGGCTGGGGCAATGCCACCGGCGAGACCACCCTGACGCGCGTCCGCGGCCTGCGGCGACCAGGGACCAACCGGCTCCAGGGCGGTGGCGGCTGGCAATCGGGCAAGCGCGAAGGCCGGGTGACACTGGATAGTTGCGAATTCCGCACCACCTATGACGATATCCTCGACCTCTCTTCCGGCAGTATGGATATGGTGTGGCAGCAGGCAGGTCCGCGCCAACTGGTCATCTGGAGCGCAGATTCCCATCATTACGAACAGGACAAAGCGGGGGACGCCTTCATCTTTTACGATAAAAGTTTTATCCCCGTCACCGACGCGAAGCTGCTGTTGGCCGAGCGTATTCCCAATGAACAGGCCAAGCCCTGGGTGCAACCGGCGGCGGAACTCGTCCGTACCAAGCTCCATTTCAAAGATCACACGGGTGGTCGTGCTTTCTGGCGTCTGACCTTGGACAAGGATCTCACCCTGGAACCGGGCACGTTGGTGGAGGACCTCGCCAATCGTCAGATGGAGGTCGTGATGCGCAATTGCGTCTGGTACGATTGCGGGGTGCGGGCGATGATCCAGAGCGGACGCAGGATCGAGATCACCAATAACACCTTCGTTCGGGTCGCCAGTGGGCTATGGGTTTCCACCGACGCCTGGTGGTGGCAGGGTGAGACGGTCCACAACGTTGTTATCGCCAACAACCTGTTCGTTGATTGCAGCTACGGATCATTATGGGGTTCGGGAAATGCCGCCATCACCGTCCACAACGGCATCAAGCCCATCGCCTCCTTCCCTGGCCGTTATCCCAATAGCGACATCGTCATCCGCGACAACCGTATCGAGGGCTCCAGTTCCGGTGGCATTATGGTGCAGAACAGCGATCACGTGCAGATTACCGGCAACGAATGCCGCCGGCTGTTCCAGCGCAAAACCCACGCTGCGGCCATCGCCGTCTCAGGCAGTGCGCATGTGACGATCACTGGCAACCGCATCCAGGATTGCCCTGCATCCGCCATCAAGGCGGACTGGGTGGATGGCCTTGAGTGCAGCGCCAATACCGCCAGCCATCTGGGAACTGCTGGAAAGCGTGCCGTCATGGTGGACCTTGATCATGTTCGCCAGGGCCAAGTTCAAGGCAACACCGCCGACCAGTCCCAGCTCGACGCCGTGGTTCGTCTGATGAATTGCAGCGATTTGAAATCGGACCGTAATGCGGCTAGCGATTCTCCGGCTACACCGGCCGTTAAGGACGAAATGCTGAATTGGTAGCGTTGAAAAAGCCTTGCGACGATAAGTGGTAAAACCAAATAAGTATGAACTTGAACCCAATTACCAAACTAACCCTCGCCGTCCTGGCCCTGGCTTTCTCGGTCTCAGCCAGCGAGATTGCGGTGTCCAAACTCGACCTCAGCAAAGCCGTCCAAGGCAACTGGAAGGCACAAGTCAATAAGTCCACGGTCAAAAACAAGCCGATCACCCTTGGCGGTGTTGCCTACACCAACGGGATTGGTCCGAAAGGGCCACAAAGGGTTCGCGACTTGTGGCGTCAAAAAGACCTTGGCAAGCAGGCAGAAGGGTTCTCAGCCGATGTTCCGCGCCATGGCTGCATGATGATTCGCGTGTTTCCCGAGAAATGAGCAGGAGGAATCGTATGAACAACGTGATGCAATTTACCCGTACCCTCATGCTGCTGGTGCCACTGGTTGTCGTTCGTGCCGCCGAACCAATCACCGCCTTCGCTCCCGGCGCACGCATTCTTTTTCAGGGGGATTCGATCACCGATGGAAATCGTGGACGTAGCGCTGACCCGAATCACATCCTCGGCCACGGCTACGCATTTCTCATCGCGGCGAAATTCGGCGCGGCATTTCCCGAGGCGAAGCTGGAGTTTTTCAATCGTGGCATCAGCGGCAACACCGTGCTCGATTTGGAAAAGCGCTGGCAGAAAGACACGCTCGACCTGAAGCCCGACGTGCTCAGCATTCTCATCGGCGTGAATGACAAGGGCCGCGGCGTCCCGCTCGACCAATACGAACAGACCTACGACAAGCTACTCACCGACGCGAAGGCCGAGAACCCGAAGCTCAAGCTCGTGCTCTGCGAGCCGTTCATCGTCAATCACCGCGCAACCACACCACAACATGGTTCGCCGAATGCTGAACTCGTCAAGTATCAGGAAATCGTGGCGCGCCTGGCGAAGAAACACGGCGCGGCGCGCGTGCAGTTCCAGGCCGCGCTCGACCGCGCCACTGAACGCGCGCCCGCCGCTCATTGGATTTGGGACGACGTCCACCCGACCTACTCGGGCCATCAGATCCTCGCGGACGAATGGGAGCGCGCGGTCCGTGACTTTTGGAAATGAGTGATCACATGAAGGCGATCCTGACCAACTGATAGGAATTTGCTTTTTGGCACATTGGATGCTTTCACTTGTCGCGTTGCGGTAAAGCAAACCTTTTACCTCTGTGCACACACCTGCCGCGGCATATTTTGATTCCCGCTTAAGGCTTGCACTGGGTCGGAATTTGCCAAAACTAGTGGTTGTAATAATCTGATCCGAAAAACGACGCACAGGGGGGACCAAAACTTCCTGCTGGCATCGGTTAGAAATGGCGTTTGCGAATGTGATCAGTGCGGTGAGCAAAGCGACAAGAAAATGAAAAACAATCGTATTCTGCCTGGCCTGACCGGAGTACTGGTCCTTTGGATCAATTTCTACGGCTTACCGCTTCCAGCCGCCCAACCCATTTATAAACTGGTAGGGGCTTCAGATAGCACCCAGTCCAACCTGCTGCAAAATGGCAGTTTTGAATCTGTCCGACAGCGGGACCCATCAGCCTGGCATAAATCTGAAGGGGGCGGCGCATGGTCCCCCTCAGAAGGCCGACAGAACTCCGGGACGGTCTTTTGCGAACGAGCCGCCCGTGATTCGGCGCGGGGATGGATGCAATCCCTGGAACTCGATCAGCAACAACCGCTGCCGCTGGTGGTGCGTGGTTGGAGCAAAGCAAAAAACGTCAGCGGCAGCGCAGATTCCAACTATTCTTTGTACGTAGATCTGACGTATGCGGACGGAACGCCCCTGTGGGGACAAACCGCCGAATTTCGCTGCGGCACCCATGATTGGGAACGCAAGGAATTGATTATCCTCCCGGAAAAACCGGTGAAACGGTTGAGCGTGTATTGCCTGTTCCGGGGCCAGCACACCGGCACCGTCTGGTTCGATGATGTGTCCTTGGAGGAGGTGCATTTGACCGCAGGAGCGTGGCTGTATCAGGGAGCGATGGTGCAGAACCCGGAATCACTCCCTGCCTTGTCGAAGGAATCTTCACGTTATCTCACCACCGATGGCCTGGGGCTGGCGATTTCCAACCAGGCACAACTTATAGCGGGAGATCTGCCGCTAAATGTTACCGGTGCGTTTGGCGGCTTTTTAGCGCGCGATGTGGCCGGGAACTCGAGCTTTTACGGTTTCGAGAACGGTGTGTGCCGCGAACTGAATCTCCGGGTTCAATATAAAGTTCAGACGCGGCCGGACCACCTGGTGATCGAAGGCCGGGTAAGCGACACCAGTGGGCGCGATCGTGCCATCACACTGGTATTCGCCTTGCCGGTTGACGCCACCGGGTGGCAATGGTGGGACGACATTAACACCAGCCGGATCATCAAACCCGGCGTGGATTACGCTAACCCGGTGCGGGTTAGATGCGGTGCCACCGGCACTCAGGCACTCTATCCAGTAGCGGCGATTTCGGATGAACGAAATGGGTTCTCGCTTGCGCTGGACATGGGATGCCCGGCGGTGCACCGCCTCGGCTACCACGCTGGTCTCCGGCAACTATACGCCGCGTTTGATTTCGGGCTGGTACCGGATACGCAATTATCTCCCTCAGCGGCGAATTTCCGGCTGGTACTCTATCGTTTTACCCCAACATGGGGATTCCGATCAGCCTGGGACAAGTTCATGCGGATTTTTCCGGAGTATTTTGTCGTGCGCGCCAAGGACCAAGGACTGTGGATGCCTTTCACCGACATCAGCACGGTACAGGACTGGCAGGACTTCGGCTTCAAATTTCACGAGGGCAACAACAACGTCGCCTTTGACGACGCTCACAACATTCTCAGTTTCCGTTATACCGAACCCATGACGTGGTGGATGACGATGAAAAAGGACTTGCCACGTTCGCCCGAAACCGCGTTAAAAGTGCGCGTTGAGATCCTTGCTGATCCCAAGCACTCACAGCACAAGATGGCCCAGGCATCCGTGATCGCGGAAATGTGGGATGGTGCAGGACAACCCTGTCTGAAGTTTCAGGATACCCCCTGGTGCAATGGGGCCGTGTGGAGTTTGAATCCCAACCCGCATTTGCCGGGCGACCTTAATTTTGCCACCGCGCACTGGAACACGCAGATCAAAGATAAACTTTACGGCCCAAGTACCAAGGCCCAACTGGACGGTGAATACCTTGATTCACTCGAAGGCTATGTGACGGCAGACCTGAACTTCCGGCGTGAACATTTCCGGTTCTCGACTGTGCCGCTGGGTTTCGAGACAGAAACCGGACGACCGGCGCTCACCAAAGGCCTGGCAGTGTACGAGTTCACGCGCTGGATTTGCGATGAAGTGCATCATCTGGGACGGCTGACGTTCGCCAACAGCGTGCCATACCGGTTCACGTATCTTTGCCCCTGGCTGGACGTGATGGGCACGGAGACCGATTGGCTGCGACAGGGAAAGTACCAGCCCGCCAGCCCGGCACAGATGAACCTGTGGCGAACGCTCTCTGGACGCAAGCCGTACCTGCTGCTGATGAACACCGACTACGACCAGTTAAAACCGGAATTGGTGGAACTGTATTTTCAGCGCAGCCTGGCACTGGGACTGTTCCCAGGCATGTTCAGTCATAATGCTGCGGATAACCCGTATTGGAAAAATCCCGCCTGGTACAACCGGGACCGGCCGCTGTTTAAGAAATATATTCCGCTCATTAAAAAAATTGCCGAAGCCGGATGGGAGCCAGTCACCGGTGTGCGAAGTGATCAGGCCACAGTTACCCTGGAGCGATTCGGCGCACCTGGCAAAGGCATCGTGTACCTCACCGTCTATAATCATTTTTCCCAACCACAGATGGCGCGGCTGCGCCTGGACCCTCAGGAACTGGGGAAATCAGCCCGTTTGGAGACAACCGATCTGTTGCGTGGCCGGTCGTTCCCAACGATGGCCCAAACTGTCGAAATAACACTCGATCCACAGCAAGCTGCCGTGCTAACCATACACCAATGAAACTGATAGGAATTTGTTTTTTGGCACATTGGATGCTTTCACTTGTCGCGTTGCGGTAACCGGTGTTCAGGTCGCTGATGGTGCCGTCGGCGTTGTCCTTATAGGTAGCCTTTGGCCCGGGATGTTGCGCGTCCTGTCCGTAGAACGGCTGGCCGGGGCGGGGCGATTTCGCGGGCGTTGTCGTAGCACTTCGTTTGGCCGGTGCCGACAATCGTAAAGGGTTGCGCCGCATAGATGCTGGATGCCGCAAGCGTCGCCGCCATGGTGAGAGCGTTTCGCTTCATGGTGCTATCCTTTGGTGGATGGGTCTCTCATGGGTTTCGCGGTGGAGGGCTGCTGTCCGGCCCCATACCGACATCGGGTTCAGTCAGGTTCTTGATCACTTTACGGGCGTGAGGGAAAACCCTTTCTCCAGTTTGGATTTGTAGAAAGCCCCCATTTGCGTTGATGGCCCTGGCTGGGTTGTATCCGTTCGGAACGGCGACGCGGGCAAGCCGTCTTTGTTATACAGATTGCATCCCTCCGGGTTGTTGGCCCACGCATAGCGCACAGCCACCGGTTTCGGTACAGCCGGGGAGGATACCACCACGGTATTTTTATCAATGCGCGCATCACCCCAAACCCACTTGTTGTCCTCGCCGGCAATGGCGAAGCGTTTCAGCGGGCCCGCCTGGTCCTCGACCGTAGGTTGCAGGGCGCTTTTCTTGCCGACCATCAAACCGCTGCCGACGTGGTCGAAGGACAACCGGATGGAGTGGCCTTCGACTTTCATCTCACGATAGATGGGGCCGGAGTAAACGATCTTTTCGCCGTGGACGACTCCCCGCGCCGCCAAAGACAATCTCTCGCCGACATCCTGTTTATCGATCGGGTGGATGCTCGCCGCCTCGCCGACATCGATCGTGACGGCCATGCCGGTGTTGGGGAGTTTCAGCGTCGCTAACTGCGATTCGCGGATCAGCGCCCAACCCCCGCTGTCGGGCTCGGGAGAGGGATTCGACCAATTGGGCAATTGCACAAAGAGAAACGGGAAAGCCCCTTGTCCCCAACGACTCCGCCAATCTTTGATCAGCACGGGGAAAATCCCCCGGTATTCATACATCCATTGCCACTCCGCCTCCCCTTGATACCAAACCGCGCCCCGCATTCCATAAGGAATCAGGGGATTGATCAGCGCGTTGAACAAGGAGCACCCAAAGCCCCAGGACTTCACCGGTCCGAGATATTTCGGAGGCCACAGTGGTGGCTTGTCCTTTGCGCGGGCTTCCGCCTGCTTGGCATCATATTCAGCGCTGCGAGCCTCAAGATCCCTTTTCCCTTTCGGGGTGTTCTCGACGTAATGGGCCAGCCCATCGAAATACTGTGCCACCACCTTGAAATCGGAATCCGCCATGAGCGCGGAGTGGCTGATCCACGCCACAATGGGCGATCCGCCCACCGAGTTGTTGATGAGTCCCACCGGCACATGCAGGGCCTGGTGCAGGTCGCGTCCAAAGAAATAGGCGACGGCAGAAAAGTCCTTGGCCGTATCAGGAGAGCAGGGCCGCCAGATGCAGTAATTCTTTTGGACGATGGGATTGTTGTTTTGCAGACGCTCAAGGGGGACTTTGGAATCCATGGCATTGGGCACATCGAAAAGCCGGATCTCCGGGTATATGGCCTCGGCGACTTCCTGCTGTCCGTTCATCGCCTGCTTCAGTGGCCACGCCATGTTCGATTGGCCGGAACAGAGCCATACCTCCCCCAGCAGGATGTCGGTGATCTCCAGCGCACCCGATTTGCCCTTGACTGTCATCTTGCGGGGCGTCCCGGTTTCCATCGGATCGAGGCGCACCATCCATTTGCCAGCCGGGTCTGCCGTGCAGGTCTTGGTCTGCTGATCTATGGAGACGGTGATTTTCTCGCCGGCCTCCGCCCAGCCCCACACGGGCACCTGCATGCTTCGCTGTAGCACCATGTGATCGCAAAAGAGTTGGGCAAGTTGAACCTCCGCACTGGCGCAGCAACAAGTCAAGAGCAGGGCGCTTGCGGCAAGTGTCACATGTTGAACTGATAGGAATTTACTTTTGGACACATTGGATGCTTTCACGTGTCGCGTTGCGGTAAGCGGGCCAAAGTGAGTCCGCCGGTGCGCCCCCGCTTGGACACCAGAAATCCGTTCCGTACCAGCGCGCTGACAATTTGTGCCAGGTAGGGTTCCGGTACGCCGGTGCAACGCGAAACCTCACCGATCTGTCTGGACTGGCAGCACCCATTCAAACACGCAACGCACGGATGGCATAACCGGTAGTTTTGGATAATGCAATCATGGGGTGATTTAGTTGGCCTTGGGTTTCGTCGTGGTCTTTTTTGCCGGCTTCGGCTCGACGTAAGGCGGGTTGGTATAGGCGCCGGGTGCCGTGGTCTGAAGGTTCGGCGGCACCTCCGCCGCGATTTCGCCCAGCGCCCACTTGAGGCCGCCCACCAGCATGTCCTGAAAAATCGGGTTCGTCCAGATGTCCTCGCGATGGCCCATGGCCGTGTACCACACGCGCCCCTTGCCTTCCTTGCGCGCCCAGGTGTTGGGATACGGCGGCCGCTGATACTCCGGTCCTTTCATGTGCGGCGCATCAATCACGCTCAGCACGTGGAGGTCCGGCGTGAAATCCTTGAGCGAATACCATTCCTCGTGGAACGCGTAGCTGTTACCCACCTTTTCAAAACCCGGAAACTTGGGATCGGTCACCTTGTTCGTGGCCACCTGCTGCGCCCCGTGCTTGATAAACTCGCCGCCAATAAAGCGCACATAGGGGTCCGCCTGATCCCCGTGGTTCACGTAGCGGTCCGGGCCTTTTTTGTCTTCATTCGCCGTATGGAAACTGTCGCACGCGGAATGCGAGCCCACGAACCCCTTGCCGCCCCGCACGAATTCAAAGAGCGCCTCTTTGCCGGCGGGGCTCATGGCGGGCTGCTGGTCGGTGCCCGGGCTGCACAAATTTCCGGAGGTGTAGAAAAATACCGCATCAAACTGCGCCAGGTATTCCTTGCTGAATTTCGATCCATCTTTGGAAAATGTAAACTGCCAGCCCTGCTTCTGCCCCAGCTCCACCAGGATTTTCTCAGCGTAGCTGGGTTGGCCGTTCTTCCACGAAATCACGGAATGTTCAAAACCACTCGATTTGCTGAAGAACAGAACTTGTTTGGGGGCACCCACGGCCGTCCCCATCGTGACGAGCAGCAAACCCGCCGTAATGACCATGGCTGGCCGCAACCATCTTTTAACCCGGCCCACCGCCGTTAAAACCATGCGTCCCGCAACGATCGTTTGTTGTAATCCTTTAGTAATCATGAGTATAGATATTAATGAATCCCCTGCCGTCCGCAAGCACAAAGAACCGCATACCGTAATGCGTCAGTGACGGCGGGAACGGCAGGGTTTTCATAAAAACACAAAAAATG
>JBAXGN010000093.1 GCA_037139415.1 Verrucomicrobiota bacterium
TCCCAGCATTGGCGACGCAATCACCCGAAAATGGCTGGAATATTTCCGTGATAAGACCGGAGCGGTGCAAAAGTACGGGAAATAAGAAAGAACATATCAACGTATCTTGATAAAACGATATTTACATTTTCAACATCTGGTGCTACGTTGTAGACGCATGAAAAATTTGCGGGTAAACGGTCAGGAACAGTTTGAAGCACTGCTTCGGGAGCGCCATGTCATTATTGATGGCGCGATGGGCACGATGATCCAGTTTCTAAAGCTGGATGAGGCCGCGTATCGGGGTGAGCGGTTCAAAGGCTGGCACAAGGATCTCAAGGGCAACAATGATCTGCTGAATCTTACCCGGCCCGAGGTAATTCAGGACATCCACCGCCAGTACCTGGAGGCAGGGGCGGACCTGATTGAGAGCAACACGTTCAATGCCCAACGGATTTCGCTGGCGGATTACGGCATGGAATCCCTGGCCTACGAGTTGAATGTGGCCGGGGTGCGCTGTGCGCGCCAAGCCGCCGATGCCTGCATGGCGGCGCATCCCGGCCGCCGCTGCTTTGTGGCCGGGGCGCTGGGGCCGACGACCAAGACGGCCTCGATTGCCACCGATGTGCATAACGCCGCCGCGCGCGGGGTCTCCTATGATGAGCTGGTGGATGCCTATCTGGAACAGGCGCGCGGGTTGCTGGATGGCGGCGCGGATTTGTTCCTCGTGGAGACCATTTTCGATACGCTCAATGCCAAGGCGGCGTTTTTTGCCATAGAGAGGCTATTCGACGAACGCGGCCTGCGCCTGCCGTTGTTGGCCTCCGTGACGTTCATTCAGCCGGGCAGCAACCGCGGGGTGACGGGGCAAACGGTGGAAGCCTTTTTGACTTCGCTGGAGCACGTGCCGCTGCTGAGCATTGGCATGAACTGTGCGCTTGGACCCAAAGAGATGCGCCCGCTGATGGAAGAGCTGGCGACCCTGGCCCCGATGTATGTCAGTTGTTATCCGAACGCCGGCCTACCCAATCCGCTGTTGCCGACTGGGTTCCCCGAGACGCCGGAGACGTTGGCCCCGCAACTGGCGGAGTGGGCGCGCAACGGCTGGTTGAACATTGTCGGTGGCTGCTGCGGTACGACGCCAGAGCATATCCGGCAAATCGCCGCTGCCCTGCGGGGGCTTCCACCACGCGTGCCGAAACCCAGGGAG
The DNA here is from genome assembly GCA_037139415.1 of Verrucomicrobiota bacterium. NCBI lineage: Bacteria > Pseudomonadati > Verrucomicrobiota > Verrucomicrobiota bacterium. The sequence continues at coordinate 1,190 of JBAXGN010000093.1, forward strand.
CCGTACCTGCGGTTGAGTGGTCTGGACGCGCTGGTCGTGCGGCCGGATAGCAATTTCCTGAACATTGGCGAACGCACGAATGTGACCGGCTCGCCCAAATTCGCCCGGCTCATCCTGGAAGGTAAATACGACGAGGCGCTGAGCATTGCACGCCAACAGGTGGAGAACGGGGCGCAGGTGATTGACGTGAACATGGACGAGGGCATGCTGGATTCCGAGAAGGCCATGGTGCATTTCCTGCACCTCGTGGTGTCGGAGCCGGAGATTGCCCGCGTGCCGATCATGATTGACAGTTCCAAGTGGAGCGTCATTGAGGCCGGGCTGAAATGCCTCCAGGGCAAGGGGGTGGTCAACTCCATCAGCCTCAAGGAAGGCGAGGCGAAATTCATTCAGCAAGCACGCCTGATCCGTCGCTACGGCGCGGCGGTGGTGGTGATGGCGTTTGATGAGCGCGGCCAGGCAGACACCCTGGAGCGCAAACGCGAGGTCTGCGCGCGTTCGTACAAGATTCTCACCGAGCAGGCCGGCTTCCCGCCGCAGGACATCATTTTCGATCCCAACGTATTGACGGTGGGCACGGGCATCGAGGAGCACGCAAATTACGGCGTGTATTTCATCGAGGCGACGCGCTGGATCAAGCAGAACCTGCCGTATGCCAAAGTCAGCGGCGGCATCAGCAATGTGTCGTTCAGTTTCCGGGGCAACAACGTGGTGCGCGAGGCCATGCACGCTGCGTTTTTGTATCACGCCGTCCAGGCCGGGTTGGACATGGGGATTGTCAATGCCGGCATGTTGGCGGTGTACGAAGAGGTGCCGCGCGATTTGCTGGAGAAGGTCGAGGATGTGCTGCTGAACCGGCGTCCGGACGCCACCGAGCGGCTGATTAAATTTGCGGAGTCTATCAAGCAAAAAGACAAGACCGAACAGGTGGCGGAAGACACCTGGCGCAGTGCCCCAGTCGAGGAGCGCCTGACTCACGCGTTGGTGAAAGGCATGGCGGATTTCGTCGAGCAGGACGTGGAGGAGGCCCGGCAGAAACTGGGGCGACCACTGGCCGTCATTGAAGGCCCGCTGATGGTCGGCATGAACGTGGTCGGCGATCTCTTTGGCTCCGGCCGCATGTTCCTGCCGCAAGTCGTCAAAAGCGCGCGGGTGATGAAAAAGGCGGTGGCCTATTTGATGCCATTCATGGAGGCGGAAAAAGTGGCGTCGGGCGTCAGCCGTGCCCAGGGCAAAGTGCTGCTTGCCACCGTCAAGGGCGACGTGCATGACATTGGCAAGAACATCGTCGGTGTGGTGCTGAGCTGCAATAATTACGAGGTGATTGATCTGGGCGTGATGGTGCCCTGTGAGAAGATTTTACAGACCGCCCGCGAACTCAAGGCGGACATCATCGGCTTGAGCGGTCTGATCACGCCCTCGCTGGATGAGATGGCGCACGTGGCGCGCGAGATGCAGCGCGAGGGTCTGAACGTGCCCCTGCTGATCGGCGGTGCCACGACCAGCAAGGCGCACACGGCCGTGAAGATCGCACCTCATTATCAAGGACCGGTGGTGTACGTGCTGGACGCCTCGCGCGCAGTGCCCGTGGTGGGCAGCCTGCACAACGCGGCCTCGCGCCCTGCATTTGTTCAGTCCATCAACGACGATTACGAGCGGTTGCGCGCGCAACACGCCGGCACTCAGAGCAAACTCATTTCTCTGGCCGAGGCGCGCCAACGCCGGACGCCGGTGGATTGGAGCGCGTACACGATTCCGCAGCCATCCTTTACCGGATTGCGACTGGTGAGTTCGGATGGCTTCCAGGTTCCCGGATTGCCGCATGAAACGGTCTCCCTAGCAGAACTCGCAGCGTATATCGATTGGTCGCCATTCTTCCATACGTGGGAATTGCGCGGCCGTTACCCGGCCATCTTCAACGATCCAACGGTGGGCGACAAAGCCCGTGAGCTGTTTGACGACGCGCAGAAATTATTGGCCACCCTCATGCGCGATGGCCACCTGGCTGCGCGCGGGGTGTACGGGTTTTTCCCGGCTAATAGCGTGGGCGATGACGTGGAATTGTACCGGGATGCGTCGCGTCGCGACGTGCTCACCCGCTTCCATTTCTTGCGGCAGCAACTGTCCAAGCCGGCGGACCAGTTCAATCATTGCCTGGCGGATTACGTGGCCCCGCTGGCCGGGACGAACCGGAACGATTACCTGGGTGTGTTCGCAGTGACCGCCGGGCACGGTCTGCACGAGATTGTGGCGCGATTCAAAGCGGACCACGACGACTACAATGCCATCATGGCAGAAGCACTGGCGGACCGGCTGGCAGAAGCGTTTGCCGAATACCTGCACCAGCGCGCCCGTCAGGAATGGGGTTTTGGCCAGGATGAAAAGCTCTCCCGGGAAGAGATGATCCGCGAGAAATATCGTGGCATTCGGCCCGCCGTCGGTTACCCGGCTTGCCCGGATCATAGCGAAAAGTTCACGCTCTGGAAGCTGCTCGACGCCGAGAAAAACAGCGGGATCAAGCTGACGGAAAGTGGCGCGATGTGGCCTGGCAGCAGCGTCAGCGGCCTGTATTTCTCGCATCCGGACTCCAAATATTTTGCGGTGGGCAAGCTGGATCGCGACCAGGTGGCGGAATACCATCTGCGCAAAGGCATGTCGCTGGCGGAGGTGGAACGCTGGCTGGGGCCGTACCTGAATTACGAACCGTCAGTGGCTGTCACCAGCCCGAAAGTCGGCTGCGGATGCGGGCAACCTCACTGAGGCTTGGGTAGTGTATCCAAGGCGCGCAAGCCCAGCGAAACCGCTGCCGACCACGGGAGTACTTTGAAATCGCCGTTGGCGAGCGCGTGTTCCATTTCGGCCCGGCTGAGCAGGAGCAGTTCTTGTTCTTCGAGGTCATCGGCCGTTTTGGTGCCGGTCGGGCGGGCGTGCCGGGCGAGGAAAAAGTGCGCGGTGCCTGCGCCCCGGTTGGCATCCACGGCGTAACTGCCCAGCGGCGTCCAATGATCCGCTTGATAGCCGGTTTCCTCCAGCAACTCGCGGCGGGCAGCAAATTCGGGCGCTTCGCCGGGTTCAACGAATCCGCCCATCGGTGCCAAAGAGACGCCTTGGATGGCATATTTGTTCTGCCGGAAACACAGGAATTTTCCCTCGGTGGTCTCGGCCAGGATGTTGACGTAATCTGGCGTAATGACCCAAGGCCAGTCGGTAATGACCCGGCCATCGGGCAACGCCACATCGTGCATTTCCAGCGTCAGGAAGCGCCCTTGCTGTAGTACCTTGCGGCGGGCCAGCGTTTTCCACGGTTGCATGGCGCTAGAATCCCAAACGGTCCAACCCGAGGCGGATGGTCTGCCACCAGCGCAAGGCGCGCGGTGCCCACCCCAGAAGGGTGCGCCAATGGCGAACCGCCACCATGCCGCCCACCACCGCCAGGCCGATCATCCAAGGGCGGCCCAGGGAGAACTTTCCAGCCAAGGATTCCACCCCCGAGGTTGCCTGCCGCTGCAACTGTGCCGCCTCAAACGCAATCAGTTGCCGCTGCAAGTCGCTTTGCAGCACCAGCATTTGTTTCAGCTCCTCAATTTCCTTTAGCCTTTGGGCCGGAGACATTCGGCGTCCTTCTGAAATTCGGCGATGGTTTGGGCGAACGGTTTGGGGCTGTTTTTAAGTTGGTGACGGATTCGCAGGAACAGCATTACCGCCAGGCCGACCAGCAGTGCGGCCGCCAACCCCAACCCGAGATAACCGGCGGTTTTCCAGAGCCACATGGCCAGGCAAACGGTGGCCATGACCAGCCCGGCCAACCCGACCGCCAAGGCGATGAGCAATCCCAGCAGCAAATCCAGCAGGCGCATCTTTTGCTCCTGGAGTTCCAGAGAGAATAAATGCAGCCGGTTGGCCACCAGGCCCAGGAACCGGCTGGCAATGCTTCTCAGCGCGGCAAAAATGCCGCCCCCACGTTCGCTGTCGTCCATGGCTTACTTTCTGCGAGCCAGGAGCACTCCAACCAGCAAACCGACGCCAAATGCAATTCCCATGGCTTGATAGGGATGCGTGCGGATGGCTTTATCGGTGGCTTTGGCGGCATCAATGGCTTTTTCTTCGATGCGGTGGCAGGTGTCCTTCGCCTTGTCCAGCGTGGCGATCAGGCGGCCACGTGCCGCCCGGGCTTTTTCCCCAAGCTTATCGGAGACTTCACCCGCTGTGACTTTGAGCAATTCTTCGGCATCCTGGGCGAGGATCCGCAAATCTTCCGCGACTTTTTCTTTTGAAGGTCCAGTTACGCTGTCTTGCATAGGGTTCCCTTTCGTTGGTAACAATTTATTCGGGTTTAATCTTCCCTTGTTTCCGGTTCCTGTCAAGGGTGGAATCTTGGGTTATTCTCCATTCCCATCGCCATCGCTCTTGCGCGGTGCCCATTGGCGCTGCACCTTTTGCGGCGGGGTGGTGTCCACCCGCACAAAGTAGGTGTCTTCACCGAACATCTCATCCACTTCCATCTGCAAATTACGGGAGGGGTTCACGCAAAATAATTCGTGTGCTTCAATGAACATTGGTTTTTCCTCAGGCATCATCAGGCAGAGGAAGAGCGGGCAGCGTCCAGGGTGACGCTGGATGATGGCCAAGGCCTGACGCAGACGTTCCTCAGTGAGGTGTGCGGTGTGCAACTTCAGGTGTACCTGCCTCGTGTAGCGGCGTGGCGCCTCGTCCAGTTTGAAGATTTCCTGCGGGAAAATCTTGGGTTTATCTTCGTCGTTATTGACTTCTCCAACCACCATGATGGCTTGGTTGAGAGTGAGCAGGGCGTGGTATTTATCGTAATTCTCGTTAAATACCAGCATGGTCATGGAACCATGCAAATCCTCCAGACCAACCATCATGTACGGTTTGTTGGTCTTCTTCGAGATGCCCGGTTGCACGCTGGTAACAAGGCCACCCAAGCGGGTGGGTTGCCGGGCGGTCACGGTTTTGGCCGTCTGTGAGTTGTGCAGGCAGTATTTTTCCAGAATGTCGGCATACGGAGTGAGCGGGTGGCCGGTCACGTAAAAGCCCAGCAGTTCCTTCTCAAAGGCGAGCAGCTCGTGTTGCGGCCATTCCTCCAGCTCGGGCAATTTCTCCGGTTGCTCCGCCGCGCGATCTTCGAGCATGCCGAAGAGGGTGTTTTGCCCGCGCTGCCGGTCTGAGACCACGCTGGCGGAGCGGGTCAGCACATGATCCATCCGCGCAAACTGGGTAGCCCGGTTCTGGCCGAAGTAATCACACGCGCCGCTCTTGATGAACGCTTCCAGCACTTTGCGGTTAATCGTGCGGCTGTCAACGCGCTCACACATGTCGAGCAGGGATTTGAACTTGCCGCCTTCCTCCCGCGCCTTAAGGATGATGCGTACCGCTGCCTCGCCAATGCCTTTGATCGCGGCGAGTCCGAACCGGATCGCCTTGCCATCGGGTGCGGGAGCAAAATAATCATCGCTCTCGTTGATGTCTGGCGGCAGGACTTCGATCTTAAACTGCCGCGCCTCCTCAATGAGGATGGACACCTTATCGTTGTCGCCCATGTCGTTCGTCAACATGGCGCAGAAGAATTCCACCGGGTAATTGGCCTTCAGGTAGGCCGTCTGATAGGCAACCACCGCATACGCCGCCGCGTGCGATTTATTGAAGCCGTACCCGGCAAAGTTCTGGAGCAGGTCGAAGATGGCATTGGCTTTATCCTTGGGAATATGGTTCAACGTGGCCGCGCCCTTGACGAAGGTGTCGCGGTGCTTCTCCATTTCCTCCACCTTCTTTTTGCCCATGGCGCGCCGCAACATATCCGCGCCGCCGAGCGTGTACCCGGCCAGCAACTGCGCTGCTTGCATCACCTGTTCCTGGTAAATCAATACCCCGTACGTTTCTTTGGAGATGGATTCCAGCAAGGGGTGATCATACGCAATTTTCACCTGACCATGGCGGCGCTTGATGAAGTCCGGGATCAAGTCCATCGGCCCGGGGCGGTAGAGTGAGATCAACGCCGTGATGTGTTCCACCGAGCCAATCTGGAACTTTCGGCACAAATCGCGCATTCCTCCGGATTCCAATTGGAACACGCCCACCGTGTTGCCCTTGTTGAGCAGATCGTAGGTGGCCGCATCGTTCAGCGGCAGATTCTGGATATCAATGTCGAGGCCTCGATGCTTCTTCACCAACTCGCAGGTGCGTCGGATGACCGTCAGCGTCTTAAGCCCCAGAAAGTCCATCTTCAACATGCCCAGGTCGCCGACGGGCCCCATCGCGTATTGGGTGACGATGGCGCCATCCTCGTCCTTCTTCAGCGGCAGTTGATTGTGCAGCGGTTCAGGGCCGATCACCACGCCGGCGGCATGCACCGAGGCGTTGCGCGTGATGTCTTCCAGCACGAATGCCGTGTCAAACAGCTCCTTGGTTTGCGGCTCGTTATCGTAAGCCTGCTTGAGTTCCGGCACGTCTTTGAGCGCCTTCTCCAACGTCATTTTCGCGTCCGTGGGAATCAGCTTGGAGAGGCGGTCGCAATCGCTGTAATTCAGGCCCATGACGCGGCCGACATCCCGCACCACGGATTTTGCGCCCATGGTGCCGAACGTGATGATCTGCGCGACGCATTCATCGCCATACGTCTGGCGCACATATTGAATGACGTCCGCCCGGCGGTCATCCGCAAAATCAATATCAATATCAGGCGGGTTGACGCGCTCGGGATTCAGAAACCGTTCGAACAGCAGCTCGTACCGGATGGGGTCCACGTTTGAGATGGTCAATAGATACGTGACTAGGGAACCGGCGGCGGAACCACGCGCTACGCAATCCACCCCGTGTTGCCGGCCATATTCCACGAAATCACCCACGATGAGGAAGTAATCCACAAAGTTGGTTTTCTCAATGACGGCCAGCTCCACATTCAAACGGTCCATCAACACCTTGAGCGCCTCCGCGACGACGGGATCCGTCAAGGCATTGGAAGCGGGACGCGCGATTTCGATGCCATTCTCCAGGGCTTTGCGAAGGGTCGGCAGGCGCAAGGGATATTCAATGCTTTCCGGGATGATCTCATTATCCTCGACTCGCGCCTGAAGCGTATAGCGCAGCTTAAGCCCTTCGACGGCTTTGTGCCGCAGTTGCAAGCCAGCGGGAATCTCGCGATGTTTAGGAAATACCGGGTAATGCAACTGCCCGAGCTTGATTTGCAGATTACATTTTTCCGCCACCTCCAGCGTATTGGTCACCGCCTCCGGTATGTCGGCAAACAGCGCCTTCATTTCCTCCGTCGAACGCAGATAAAACTGGCCTTCCTCATAGCGCATCCGCTTGGGGTCGGCGAGCATGGTTTGCGTGCCGATGCAGATCAGGCAATCGTGCGCGTGTGAATCGGACTGCTCCACGTAATGGACGTCATTCGTGGCCACCACCTTCAGTCCGAATTCCTTGGCCCATTGAATCAGATAACGGTTCACCTTGGCCTGCTCCGCGATGCCGTGGTTTTGCAGTTCCAGATAATAATTATCCGCGCCCATGACCTGCTTGAACCAATCCACCGTCGCGCGCGCCTTGTCCAGTTCCCCCTTCAAGATCAACTCCGGCACCTCGCCGGCGAGGCAGGCGGAAAGCACAATCAAACCCTCCCGATGCTTTTCCAGCATCTCTTTATCAATGCGGGGCTTGTAATAATACCCGTTCAGATGCGCATCCGAGACTAGCTTGACGAGGTTCTTATACCCGGCCTGATCCTTGGCCAACAGCACCAGGTGATTATAAACGTCCCGGCCACCGCTGGAAGTCTTCTTCTCCAACCTGCTGCCGGGCGCCACATACACCTCGCACCCGATGATCGGCTTGACGCCCGCCTCGCGCGCCGCCTTGTAAAAATCAACCGCCCCGTACATCACGCCATGATCCGTGATGGCGAGCGCGGGGAAATTCAGGGCATGGGACTTCTCCACCAGCCGGTCGAGGCGGCATGCCCCGTCCAGCAGTGAATACTCTGTGTGCAAATGCAGATGGACAAAGTCCGAATGCGTCATGGCAAAACTATGGAGCGTTGCCGCCTGCGGTCAAAGCAGAAAATGCAAAAATCCAACTTGGGTTATCATATCACGCACATGCTGCATCTTCGAGCCGGGGTTGCCACGATCAGACCGAGAAATACGGAACTGTTGCGTCAGAGTTGACGGGCTGGCGAACCGGCATTAGGCTCGCCGCATGATGCCATTTGTTCAATCAACCGGTTGCCAACTGTTCCTTGGTGGTCTGCTGGCCCTGGCGTGCGGTTCGACTGCGGCCGCGGACGGACCGGCGTTTGATTTGCGCCCCCAATGGGACACCAACGCGCCGCTCATCAACCCGCACAAGGGCTGGTATCACCATTATCCGGATAACCACATCGAAAAATATAAAATCGCGCAGGACAAGGATCTGCTCGAATTTCCGGGCATGGATCACGTGTATTTACGCCTGTCATGGGCGTACCTGGAGCCCATGGAGGGCCAGTTTGACTGGCCGGTGATTGACCGGATTATCGAGAAATGGACGGCGCATGGCCTGGGGATTGCCTTCCGCATCAGTTGCAAGGAGACCGGCACGGATCGCGTGGAGCAACAGTTCGCCACACCGAAATGGGTGATGCAGGCCGGTGCCAAGGGCGTCTATTATCGCATGGGCAAGGAGGTTGGCCCGGATGGCCCGTGGGAGCCGGATTTTGGCGATCCGATATTCCTCGAAAAGCTGGAGCATTTTCTCGCCGCGTTCGCCTCGCGTTATGATGGCAAACCCTGGCTGCGTTACGTGGATGTTGGCAGCATTGGCGATTGGGGCGAAGGCCACACCTGGGCCGGCAGCCGGAAGGAATGCGGGTTTGCGGTCCGGCAGCGACACCTGGACCTGCATCTGAAGTATTTCAAGAAGAGCCAGCTCGTGCTCTCCGATGATTATGTCTATGCGCTCACAAATCCCAAGGAGCGCCAGGCGGAGTGCGATTATGCGGTCGCGAACCGCATCAGTTTTCGCGACGACAGCATTCTGGTCAACAGCTACCTGCAAGGTCGCAGCGATCACTTCACCGTGCGCAGTCCGGAGTTTTTTGCCGCCGCGTATTTGCAGATGCCGACGGTGTTTGAGCTGGAACACTATGGCACGGTGAAGAAACAGGGCAACTGGGAGGCGCGCCCGGATTCTTCCGCGGCCAAATATGGCAAGGGCAAGAAGGGTCCGGAATATTTTCGCGGGGCCATGGGATTGCTGCATGCCACCTACATCGGTTATCATGGCTATGCCCACGAATGGCTCGCCGATAATCCGGAGTTGACCAAGGAACTGCTGAACCGGTGCGGCTACTGGTTCTTTCCTCATCGCCTCCGTTTCTCCGGGGCCTTGCGCGCGGGAGCCAGGCCGGTCATGGAAATGAATTGGGAGAATCGCGGAGTGGCCCCGGCTTACCGGCCGTATGAATTGCATGTGCGTTTGGAGGGGCCGCAGGTTTTCGAGCAGGTCGTGGATTCCGGCAACCAGCATTGGCTGCCGAAGGCGGCGGAGCCGTTCGTGGAAAAGTACCCGCTCAATCTGCCAGCCACGTTGAAGCCCGGTGCATACACGGTGAAGTTCAAGTTACATTCCCGCGAGGCCAGCCGGGATGTGTTCGTCGCTTTGCGGCCCGGCCTCCTGGACCAGGCAAACTACTATACCGCCGGTACGGTGACGGTCGGGCCGTAATTAGTGCGTTGGCGAAATGGTCAGCGCGCCTTCCACCTGTTTCACGCCCGGGCCTTGAACGACGGGTTGGCTCAGTTCCGGGCCGGGGGCGAGCAACTGATTGTCCTGGAGCAGGACGTGGTCGCACTGGGCGAGCCACACGGCGGCGTGGTTATCAATGCGATAGCGTTTGCCCGTGCTGTTGGGCGGCATGTGCAACAGGCGCACCAGGCGGTTGCTGCGAATCGTCACGTCCCGCGCGGAGCTGATGACGATGCCCGCGCCATTGCCGCCCTCAATCGTGTTGTTTTCGATGATGACCCGGCCATGCACTCCGGCGGGCCGCAACCCGCCATGGCCATCGTCGCCACCCATCACGGAAATGGCGCCGGCCTGGGGTGAATCGGGAAAGGGATTGAACATGTGCGCCTCGCGGATGAGGTTGTGGCGAATCACGATCTCGTCGATGCCCGCCGCCGCCTGGTGCGGCACCTCGGGAAGCACCGAGATGGCGAAGGGGCCCTCGATGCGGTTGCTCTCCACCAGACCCGAGGCCTTGATGAGAATGCGCCCCGAGCTGCGAACGGTGTTGTTGCGGAAGATGAACCCGTTCCCCTGGCGATCCAGATCGTACACGGAATCCCCCTCCTGCCATGGAACCTCGGCATCCACCGTCACCTGGCAGACATTGCCGCCGGGAAAGGCCGGGAGCAGATGCCAGTAACCCCACGGACCGGATTTGGCGAGGTGCTGCTCGATTGCGGGGGACAGGGCGGCGTCTTTACGCTTCAGCACCGTGCGGGAAACGACCCGCGCCACAGGGCCATTCAGTGAGGCCTGCAACCGATCGCCCGACTGCACGGCCATGGTGTCGCGCGCCGCGAGCAGCAAGGTGCGGCCTTCCCGTTTCACGATGACGTAATCGCTGCTTTGCACGCTCCAGGAATCGTCGCCCGCATCGCGAATCTCGCAACCTTCGGTGAGGACGCCTTGCCGGAGTGAACTGGTGAGGATGGCGTCGGCCTCCGTGCTGAGGATGCGCGGCTCGGTCGCTCCGGGCGGCGGTGGCCCGGGAACGACGCGGCAACCCAGGAACCGATGGTTGCCCTCGCCTCCCGAGGCGATGATGCCCATGCAATTGGAGGTGAAGACGGTGACATTCTGCAAGGTGATGTTGCCCGAATCTTCCACCGCCAGCGTGTGCGGCACCACGTTGTTGCCGTATCCCCCCATGGAGGCCAGGTCGCCCACCTGCGCGAAGGCTGCGGCGCTGCGGTTCTGTACCCGCACGATGCCACCGGGGCGCACTTCCGCTTTGCCGCCCCACATGAACGGTTTGTCCTGCTTGCGGTAGCGTGTCTGGCGATCCACGATATCCAGGCGGGTGTAGGGCTCGACGGGATAGCCGGCGTGAATCTTCACGTCCAGCCAACCCTCGGCGGGATTCACGGTGACGATCTCGCCTTGCGTGAAGGGCAACGGATCGTAATCAATTGTAAGCCCGCGCAGCGTCACGTTCGTGCAGCGGCTGATGTTCATGGCGCGCGTGGGGTGCTCGCAAATCATCGTCACGCCATCCGCGATGATCTCCAGGCCGGCTGCATTTCGCAGTTCCACGAGCACCCGTTCGCCCGGCTTCGGCACGCCGCGATAGATGCCCGGCGGAATCACCACCCGATTCGTTTTGGCGGTCACAGCCGCTTGCATGAGCTGGCGCAGTTCGACGATGGGATGAGCGGCGGCAATTGCCGCTGTTGCGCTGATTCCCTTGGCGAAGGGCAATAGCGCAAGGAGGGTTATGAGAATCCTGAGGATGTTCTGGCTGCCGATTGGAATTACCCTCATGGTCTGGCCTTCCACTGGTGGTACACATTCTTGAGAACTCCGGCGGCGGGTTTGAGCGTGCCGTCGGCGCGCACCAGGCCAAAGTGTGACTCGTTGGGGTTCTTGATCGGATAATCGTGCAGGCACCAGGCCAGTACCCCGGCCACCTGGTCTTTTTCCGCAGCGGTAAGCACGATCTGGTAGAGTCGGGCTTGTTCCGCCTCGGTGCCGGGGGCGTCGCTCAGCTTGCTGTGCAGTGACGGCTCAGCACCGAATTGGGGATCCCGCGCCGTGCTCATGCCGAATTCGCCAATGAGCAACGGCCGTGCGCCGCCCTTTTGACGATGCGTGGCGATGGGCAGGCTGATGCGCGCCGGGCCTTGCTTAAACAGCATGGTCTTGGGGCAATACTCATGGTATTGCAGCACATCCGGGAATCCGGTTTCCTTGAGCCGGTCGATGCGCCAGGTCAGGCCGATGGTGGTGGGATGATTGGTGTCCAGTTGGTGCGCCAGGGGGAGCGCTTCGCGAAGATAGGCGCGGGTGGCGTTGGTCCACTTGGCATCGTCATCCGGCTCGTTCATCAGATCCCAGAGCAGCACGCGGCCATCGTGGGCATGCGCCGAGATTATGGCGGTAAAGCCGCGTTTCCAGGCCGCGTCCGCGCCGGAGGTTGCCAGCCGCCGAGTGTCAAATTCCAGGCACACGATCAGACGGATGCCGTGACGCCAGGCGATGGCCAACAGTTGGTCGATTTTTTCCAGGTACGCGGGTGTTGGAGCACCGGAGTTATGCAACAGTCCCGCTTGCTCCAGCTTCGGGCTGAACTGCACAAACGTACGCACCGTGTTGATGCCGAGCGAGGCGGCCAGCGCCATGTCTTTCTCCCAGACCTCCGGCGGCGTTTTAGTCCAGAGACCGCCCCACGAGGTTTCGCGTGGATAATAATTCACACCGCGCACTGATAGCGGCGCAAGTTGCCGCACCATTTCCGCCGGGGCAGGGTTGGCGGCCTCCGCCAAGTTCGTTGCCATGAGCAGCAAGGGGATTCCCGCCGCGACGAGTCGCTGGCCGGCCAAGGTTATCAGTTGACGCTGGCGTTTCATGCAAAGTCGCAGCATGGGAAAATCCACGGGACAGTCAAGTCATTGTCGCTAGAAGGCGGATAAGCGCTTGACGGCGATGCGGGCGAAGGTACGCTCATGGACATGAGCCTTGACCAAAAGCAATGTGCCGTAGCCGCACGAATCGGGAAGACGAAACCAGCGCTGGTGAAAACACCGCTATTCATCTGCGCCTCCTTGTTCGCATTTCTTCTGCCCGTCGTAACCGAGGCCAAAGACTGGCCTGAATTTGCCGGTTCACACAGCAAGAACATGATGGCTGAAGGACAGCATCTCCCGGATTCGTTCGAGCCCGGCGAAAAGGATTCCGCAAAAGGGGAGATCATTGTTTCCACGGCCAAAAACGTCCAATGGGGAGTGCGTATCGGGGCGGTGACGTACTCGGCGCCGACGGTGGTGGGTGGCAAAATCTTCATTGGTACGGGTGAGACGGGCAAGGGCGTGCTCAAGTGCCTAGATGCCGCCACGGGCAAGCTGCTGTGGCAATACTCCGAACCGTATCGGAAGTTCCCCAGTGAGGTGGATCCCGGGTGGAAATTCATGTTGGGCCGCATTACGCCCAACCTGGGTATCTGCGCCACCCCCACTGTGGAGGGGGACCGTGTCTATGTTGTGAATCACCGTTGCCAGGTGATTTGCCTGGATGCCAACGGCGACACGAATGCGCCACCCGTTGCCTCCGCAAACGCAGCGGATACCAATGCCGCGCCCAATGTCCGGGGCGCGCGGGTGATCTGGACGTTTGATATGTGGGATTACGGCATTCGCCCGGCGGACGCCTGCAATGGCTCGCCGTTGATTGATGGGGATTTGCTTTATGTAAACACGTCCAACGGTACCGACCGCGACGCGCAGATTGCCTATGCTGACAATCGCAAAACGCCGGCGCCCACGGCTGCCAACCTGATTGTGCTCGAGAAAAAGACCGGCCGTCTGGTTGCACGGGACGATGCCGACTGCATTGGCACCAATATCATGCATGGCGAATGGTCCACGCCCTCCATGGGGGTGGTGAATGGACGCAAATTGATTTTCTACGGCGGAGGCGACGGCGTGTGCTACGCGTTCGAGGCGCTGTCGTCCGTGCCGGAACAACCGGTGAGATTGAAAACCGTCTGGTGGTTCGACTGCAATCCGCCGGAATACAAATCCTTCGGCGGGTTGGATTGGGCCTCGCATTACTCGCTGGGCGATAAGCGCCTCAAACAATCGCTCAATAAACAGAGCCTGAGCAGTTTTGTCGGCACGAGCGAAATTATAGCCAGCCCGGTTTTGTACCGGGACCGGATTTATGTCCCGATCGGGCGCGACCCGGAACACGGCCGGGGCAGGGGGGCGCTCTGGTGTATTGACGCGACCAAGACTGGCGATCTCACCAGTACCGGCAGGATTTGGAGTTACCAGGGGCTTGACCGCACCCTTTCCACGCCGGCGATTGTGGACGGATTACTCTACATCGGGGATGTTGCCGGACGGGTGCATTGTCTGGATGCTGAAACCGGCAAAGTGCAATGGGTGCATGAAACCGGTGAAACGTTGTGGGCGTCCACCTTCGTGGCTGATGGCAAAATCTATCTGCCCACGCTGCGCAGTCTATGGATTTTAAAAGCCGGCAAGGAATTCAATCAACTTGCCCGAATCAATCTGGGGGCGGCCATCTGGGCCTCGCCTGTGGCGGTGGACAACACCCTCTACATTTCCTCGAAAAACTACCTGTGGGCGGTGCGGGAAACCAAGCCCGGCAGCAAGTGAGCGCCACGGACGATCTGGAATGAACGGACCTACCGTGGGGGTGCATCTTGTTTGGCTGGGTGATTGTGGGTCCCGTTGTAGAAACATCGCCGTCTTCGCACGCTTTGGTTGACGCGGGGGGCAGTTGCCACTAGGTTTTGCGAATGACGATAACGTCGGCAAATCAGGCAGCAGGGAATCTATTTCCGGTGCGCCAACCGTTGGCCCCAGCGCGGTTGGACGCGCTGTCGCGTGAGATTGTGGCGCTGAAGCAGAAGTTAAACGCCGTCATCCTGGCGCATAATTATCAGGTGCCGGAAATCCAGGATGTGGCGGATTATGTGGGAGATTCACTGGGGCTCTCGCAGCAGGCCGCGCAGACCAACGCCGAGGTCATTGTCTTCTGTGGCGTGCATTTCATGGCGGAGACGGCCAAGATCTTGAGCCCCGGCAAAGTCGTGATCCTGCCGGATCGGGACGCGGGCTGTTCACTGGAGGAGAGTTGTCCGGCGGATAAGTTGCGCGCGTTGCAGGCGTCCAACCCCCGGTTTTATACAATTTCATACATCAATTGCAGCGCCGCCGTGAAAGCGTTGAGCGATGTGATCTGCACCAGCGGCAATGCGGTGAAGATTGTCAACGCCAGCCCGAAAGATCGCGATCTGCTGTTTGTGCCGGATGAAAATCTCGGTGCGTGGGTCATGGAGCAAACGGGGCGGCCCATGACGCTCTGGAAGGGCAATTGCTACGTCCACGTGGAATGGACGCATGCGGCCATCATGCGCATCCGGCAGCAGTTTCCCGACGCGCCGGTCGTGGCGCATCCGGAATGCCCCAAGGCGGTGCGGCTGCTGGCGGACGAGGTTTGTTCGACGGAGAAGATGGTGTCGTATTGCAAGCAGAGTCCCGCCCGGCAGATCATTATCGCCACGGAGGCCGGCATGTTGCATCGCCTTAAAAAGGAGTGTCCCGGCAAGGAGTTCATTGCGGCGCCGACGGAGAATTGCCGTTGCAATGAGTGCAAGTACATGAAGCTGAATACGCTCGAAAAGTTGTACGATTGCATGGAAAATCTTTCGCCCCGGCTGGAACTGAGCGAGGAGATTATTCGCCGTTCCCGCGCTCCGATTGAGCGGATGCTCGAGGTTTCCGCGCAAACGATGCCGGCGTGAGCCTTTGACGTGGCACCATTACACTGTCTTGCGCTTGCGGAAACTCGTGGAATGGCGTACCGGTAGGTCATGCGCATTTACTTTGTTCGCCATGCAGAGGCGGAAGACGGTTTCGATGACGCGGCCCGGCAGTTGACCGATAAGGGCCGCAAGCAGGCCCGGCTGATCGGGCGGTTCCTGGCGAATGCGGGAATTGAATTCGACACGGCATTCAGCAGTCCACTCGTCCGTGCAGTCGAGACCGCCAAACTGATTTTGCCCCTCACCAACCAACCCGGTCGCCCCCTGCTGGCAATCACCCAGCAGTTGCTCAACGAGGTCGCGCCCCGCGTATTTGACGCCTGGCTACGCAGCCAGGCAGAGCACGAGCACATCCTGCTCGTGGGGCATAACCCCTCCATGACCGAACAGGTGGCGAGACTGTTGGGGATGCAATCCCCCTTTTCCGTCAACCTTGCCAAGGGCGCGTTGGCGATGGTGGAATGGGAGCCACCAACCCCTGCCACCTTGAAGTTATTTATTTCACCCAAGGTTTTGCGCTAGCGGCAGACCCAGCTTCTGCATAAATTTTATCAGCACGCTCAAGAGACCAATCCCGTGTTGCGCCGCCAATGGGCGCGCATTGAGGCGGCCTTTGATGTCGAAGTGCTGATCAATTACAGAAGGCCGTTGCCGCCGCGCTCCAACTCCTGCACATCCCGGCGGGCGATCCACAGCGGGATCAGGCCGAAAATGCCGAATAAACAATCAATCACGCGCCACCCGAGGGGAATCCCCCGCAACGAGCCAAAGCCCAGCGCCCAGGGAATGATCAGGACGCACGCGATCATGCCAAAATCAAACAGCCAGCGGTTGCGCACCGGATCGCGCAGGGCACCCACAAACGCGATGGCAATCACCACGTGCCCGAACGCCAGCCAATCGTAGCCGTACGAAAGAAATGGATAATGCGTATTGGTCGCGTGCAACGCCTGGTACACATGGCCGATCCAGGCGGCTAAGCCGGACACCGGGACCGCGCTGGGCGCGGACACTCCCAGCCCACGGGCGACCCAGGCCAACTCGGTTTCCAACGGGATCGCCGTCAGGCCGGCCACCGCCAACCCCAGGATCATGATCCAGGTCATCCAGCAAATCCGCCGCCGGAGCAATTGTTCGCGCGCATGCATATCTTGCCGATGCGGAAACCATACGCACGCGCCGGGTGAAGTCAATCGCGTGGCAAGCGGGATTTGCTTTTGCCAGCGAATCCGTGCCCGACATTAGCATTCAAACCGTCGTGTGCTGTGCAACGGCGAATGAGCCAATTCGGATTGCGGAATGCGGGTCGTACGGGAGAAGTGCACCATTTTTGGAGTACGGCGGCAAGGCGGGGCGAAGGGGCCGCGACGCCGTTTTGGATTAGCGCGCCCAAGCCATGGGTTTTCACGACCCATTCGCGCCACGGAGCCTGCGGGATTAAAATTCAGCAGGTTTCCGCTCATGCATGGGTCCTCATCCAAAGCGGTGTCGCCTGCCGTCCCTATTCCCCCGGCAGTTGCCACCGCACTCCAAAATTTCCGGCGTCCCAATTGCCGCAACCGCGTTCAGGGCGGCTGGGTTTGGGGTTCCAATCCCGAATGGGATTGGCAGAATTTAGCCGGAGTGGTCATGAGGGGAACGGGGCATGACCTCTGGAAAGCCGCCCAATAAACCCAACTGCATCCCGGAAGTGGTGCCAGAGTTTACTTTAACGCCTGCCGTTAAAGTTGGGTTTGGGGCATTTTTGGCGATTTTTGAGGTTTGAAGCTAGATTTTTAGATAAATCGCTATTGATGAGTGTGTTGCAGATGGTAAAGCCGATGGTTTTGGTGCTAAGGCCTGTGTTTTTTGTCGTAAAGCATGTGTCTTTTCAAAAATAACACATGCTTTTTCACGCCGAATACATATCCCGGCCCGCCAGACACATATCCGAGACCGCCAGACACATACTTTTCTTGCCGGATACATATCCCGGACCGCCGGATACATACTTTTTCTCGCCAGACCACATACTCCAGAGCGCCGGACACACACTTTTTTCCACCGAACACATACTTCACTCGCCGGATACATATCGCGCACCGCCGGATACATGTTTTTTCCCGTTGGACACATACTTTTCCTTGCCGGATACATGTCGTAGAGCGACGGACACATACTTTTTCCCGTTGGACACATATCCCAGAGCGCCGGATACATGTAATGTATGATTGAGCGTAGGGGCTTCTTCAAAACGGGCGACGACGTAACAATCATCGTCAACTGGCGGGTAACTCCGAAGTCAAAGGATTATAGTACTACAGGACAAATCGGCGGGAGGATTTCACAGTTTATTCTTCTACTCCCTTTTCAGCGCGAATTTTTCGATGCTTTCGATGACGGTTTCCAAGGGGGCGGGTTTGGCAATGAAGGGATAACCGCCGATCACTCCTTCATGCTCTTCGACTCGTTGACGTTTTACAGAGGCGCTGAGGAAAACGATCGGCACATGTTGCAGTTCGGGGTCGGCCTTGAACTGGGTGGCTACGTCGCCGCCAAACATTTGGGGCATGATGACATCCAGGAGCAGAATATCGGGTTTGAACTCTTTGGCGGTCGGAGCGGCGGCCCCACCCCAATTTTCCACCCGGACCTCGTACTGTCCGGTGCGCTCCAAATTCAACTTCAACAGGCGGGTAAACCCCTCCTCGTCATCCACCAGTAATACTCGCTTTTTCATATCCCGTTCCTAAACAGGCATTGCCAGCACTAATATCCCGCTGGTCAGTTTATGGTAGCTCCGAATCATTGGTTTGCCAACCTGGAAATCCGGTAATGGTGATTGGTGGATTGAAACATGGTATGGACATTACCGGTTTGCTTGGATGAGTAATACCCAGTCACCAGTGCCTGGAGTCGTGACTTGGCAGGCGGTGGCACTGACGGTCGGAGTTGCCGGATGACGCTCGCCGGTACGTGGGTTGAACCATGTCATTTTTGAATTCTTGATGCCGGCTACCACCGCGGGTTTTAGCTGGACCATGGTATCCGCCGGGACATAGACGACCGCCAAATCCTGCCGGTCCGTCATGGCGGCGGCGATGTAATGGGTGGCGTCGGCAACGCCTGGTTGCACCGCCAGCAACCCTGGTGCCGGCACCAACCGGCTGAAGTCAATTGAGTTGAAGAATTCGGACAGTAATTTCATTTGGGCGGCCCCCGGCATTTGGAGTGCTTGCGGCCAGGGGAGTGGGGTCCCGGAGCGCGGATGATCCACTGGCGGGGCGGAGCCATCGTCCCAGCCCCAAATCCCGTGCGCACCATAGGTGACACCCACCGTCGGCGCGTTCAGTAACGACCAGTAATGCGCCCGGCGTACCACGTCTGCGCTCATGGCTTTGCCATCCATACCATGATGGTTTTCATAGGGCGCTTCCAGGCTTAGGAAAGGCCGGACGGGGGATTTATTCCAATCGGTGGCGGGTGGCCCGCTGGTAATCCATTTCAGATTTTCCGGCTGTTCGTTATGCGCGCTTTGGTAGCCGCAGAGATCCAGCCATGGTTCATTTTGGAAGTCATTCATGACCCACATGCGCCCGCCGGGATGCAACGAGACGGGGGCGTGATAAATGTCCCCAAACACCGCGCGGCCAATGCGTTTCCATTTTTCCGATTTTTCCCCGCGATAATCACCGTCACCGGCGAGAATCCATAAAACCGGGTTGGCACCCCAGCGGGCGACCATGTATCGAGCCAGGATGATGGCCTGATCCTCGGGGAGCGAGACGCCCGGATTCACATTCGGGTTGGAACCACTCTGGATGGCCCATAATAACACTGGGGCGGCGAGCAGTCCCGCCTGGCCGATCTCATCCACCTTGCGGTCCAGGCGTTGGAAGAAGGCCGGGTTGATATAAATGGTTTCCTGTCCCGCATAGGCTTTCTGGTTGTTGATATCGCCATCGGGGGCGGCGCGCCATTGAGTGCCGACAAACTGAATGGCAGAGAAATTCTGGCTTACCCGGGTGGCCAAATAGGCCGGCCATTCCTTGTCCGTCGAGCGCAACGGCCCGTTCCACGCGGTATCGGCCAGCCAGAAGAACGGCGTGAGATCGTCATGCGTCAAGTACCGATGGTTGTTGGAGACCTTGACGTGGCCGTGCTGGGTGAAGCGGGTGAGACCGGAGGGAGCGGTGCAGATGAAACGGCCCTCGATCTGGTTCAGGCCGTAATCCGCGCGTTCGGAACATTCGGTGCGATAGGTCCAAGTGCCCGCCTGGTTCGGGCTGAAGCGCACGCGCCAGGTTAATCCACCATCCCAGAAGCCATAGACTTTGAATTTCTCGCCCAGCGGCGAGGTGAACGTCGCCGTCAGCGTGACGGATTGCACCGGGTTGTTGTACGGGATGACACTGGTGAGTTCGCGTTCAAAACGGCCGCATTTGAATACGAGCGGTCCCTCCAGTTTGGTGGCGCAACCAGCGAGCGCGATAAGCGCCACCAGCCCACTCAACAGGCAGACCACCTTATTTCTATTCGTCCCAAACCAGTTCAGAAAACTCGTTGTTCTCATGGAGCCATTGGAAATCAATGCCGGCCCGGCGTCAAGGTGAGAAAATTGTATTTAACGCGTTGAATTCATTTTCCGACAAACGCAAACTCTTCAACCACGCGCCCATGGATAAGATGCTCCTGGATGATGCGTTCCAGCACCTCGGGGGTGCAGGAGTGATACCAAACACCGTCTGGATAGACCACTGCAATGGGGCCTTGCACGCAGACGCGCAGGCAATTGGCTTTGGTGCGGCAGATCGTGGGTTCCGGGCCGGACGCCAGGTGCAGCTCATTCAGCCGACGCTTGAGATATTCCCACGATTTCAAGCCGTCTTCCTTGCCGCAACACTTTGCTTCGGTTTGATCGGCGCACAAGAAGATATGCCGCCGGTAGCTGTGCAGCCCCAGTTTGGTCACTGCCGATTCCAATGGCGTTGTCATTACAGTGCTAAGGTGCGCTGGGAGTGGGCGTCATTCAAATCTTTTCTCGCCTCATTGATTCATGAGCATCCCAACCATTCATGCCAGGCGCCTGTTTTTCATGTTCAATCATTTTGAATCATGGTACACCGGGCGCATGAGCGCTCCGCTGATTGGTAAATTGAGACAACTCGAAATTCGTCGTCCGGCAATGAGGTCGTTCCTCATTCGCCTGGTAGTCGTGACGGCTGGAATGACCGTGCTTTCCATGGCACCATCCGTTCCCGCCCAAGGCACGAAAGCCGATTACGAGCGGGCTGCCAATCTGGAAAAGCTAACCCGCAACCAAGTCTCTAAAAGCCGGGTGGTGCCGCACTGGTTTGCCGGTAACACCCGGTTCTGGTACCGCAATGAACTGCCGGATAATGCGCTGGAATTCGTTTTGGTGGACGCCGCGAAAGGCGTGCGCGCCCCGGCATTCGATCATGCCCGGCTGGCTGCCGCACTGGCCAAGGCCACCGGCAAAGAGGTGAAACCCAGCCGGCTGCCGGTGGAAAACCTGGAGATCAGCGAGAACGGGAAGACCCTGTTGCTGCGCGCACTGGACAAACTCTGGCAATGCGATTTGGGTTCGTATGCATTGCTGGCATTGAATGACGATGGACGACTTAAAGCCAACCTTCCAGCCGGGTTGAAGGTTCATCCCAGCCGCAGCACCGGATCGGAAACCACGCTGACGTTTGTCAATCACACCAGCGGTGAAATTTCCTTGTACTGGATTGATACGAATGGCGAGCGCAAGGCCTATGGCAAAATCCGTGCGGGCACCTCGCAAACCCAGCACACCTTTTCCGGCCATGTCTGGCTGGTGACCGGGTTGAACGGAAAACAACTGGGTGTGTTTGAGGCGGTGCGCGAGCCCGGCATCGCTGCGATTGACGGTACGCCTCCGAAGGTGGAGCCGAAACCCGTTGCCAAACCCGAACGACCGAGCGGACCAGACTCACCGGACGGCAAGTGGGTGGCCTTCATCAAGAATTATAACGTGCATCTGCGGGCAAAGGGGGGCGGCGAGGAATTTGCCCTGAGCCAGGATGGCAATGAACAGGATGCCTATGGCGGCGAGTGGTTCTGGTCGCCAGATGCCGCCAAGCTCGTGGTGGCGCGCACCCTGAAAGCCCAGGAGCACAAGGTGACCTTGGTGGAGTCGTCCCCGAAAGACCAGGTGCAACCGAAGGTGCAGACGCTGGACTATTTGAAACCCGGCGACCGCATCGCTCAACCGCGTCCGCAATTATTTGATGTGGCCGCCCGCCGGCAGATACCGGTGAAGGAGGCCCTGTTTACCAACAGTTGGAGCATCACGGAAATCCGCTGGGCACCGGACTCCAGCCGCTTTACGTTCCTGTACAATCAGCGCGGGCATCAAGTGGTGCGCCTCATCGCGGTGGACGCGGCCACCGGCAGCCCGCGCGCCCTGATCGAGGAGCGCAGCGAAACCTTTGTGGATTATCCGCACAAGCTCTACACCCACTGGCTGGATGCCTCCTCGGAATTGATCTGGATGTCGGAGCGCGATGGCTGGGCGCATCTCTATCTGTATGACGCGCGCACGGGCCAGGTTAAAAAACAGATCACCCGCGGCGAATGGGTGGTGCGGGGTGTGGAGCAAGTGGACGCGGAGCAGCGCCAAATCTGGTTTCGGGCGGGCGGCATCCGGGCGGGGCAAGATCCCTATTATATTCATTACTGCCGGGTGAATTTCGATGGCACCGGGCTGGTGATATTGACAGAAGGCGACGGCACCCATGCGGTGGAATATTCCCCGGACAAAAAGTACTTATTGGACACCTGGTCGCGGGTGGATTTGCCGCCGGTAAATGAGTTGCGGCGTGCGGGGGATGGTGGGCTGGTCTGTGCACTGGAACAGGCCGATTGGAGCCGTTTGCTGGCGGGCGGCTGGCGGGCACCGGAACGGTTCGTGGCCAAAGGGCGCGACGGTGCCACGGATATTTACGGCGTCCTCTTTCGCCCGACCAATTTTGATCCGGCGAAGAAGTATCCCGTCATCGAGGAGATCTACGCCGGACCGCACGGGGCGTTTGTGCCAAAGGATTTTCACGCCTATTATGGCGCACAAAAACTGGCGGAACTGGGTTTCATCGTGGTGAAAATCGACGGCATGGGCACCAATTTCCGCTCGCGCAAATTCCATGATGTCTGCTGGAAAAACCTGGGGGATTCCGGGTTCCCGGATCGGATCGCCTGGCTGCGGGCGGCGGCGGCCAAGTATCCGTATCTGGATTTGTCGCGGGTGGGCATCTATGGCGGATCGGCGGGTGGACAAAGCGCATTGCGCGCGCTGTTGGCCCACGGGGATTTTTACCACGCCGCCGTGGCGGACTGTGGCTGCCATGACAACCGCATGGACAAAATCTGGTGGAACGAACTCTGGATGGGCTGGCCGGTGGGTAAACAGTACGAGGAGCAGTCGAATGTCACCCAGGCGCATAAACTGCAAGGCAAGTTGCTGCTGGTGGTCGGGGAGCTGGATCACAATGTGGACCCTGCGAGCACCATGCAGGTGGTCAATGCCTTGATCAAGGCCGACAAGGATTTTGATTTGCTGGTAGTGCCCGGCGGCGGACATGGGATCGCCGAAAGCCCGTATGGCCAACGCCGTCGCATGGACTTCTTCGTGCGCCACCTGTTGGGTGTGGAGCCAAGGGTAAAGTAATTTGGAACTGGGGCCTCGACGCTCGGATTTACCTTACCGGGCTGGTGTTGGTGACGGGCGGTGGCGCGGTTTGCGGATGTTGGATGGCGCGTTGCGTGGCCAGCTTGCTGAAATGATTGACCGCCACAATCATGGCGACCAAAACGAGCACCAGCACCAAGGCGAAAAAAGCCAGTTTGATGACCGGCCTGCGGAACGGATGATCCTCTTCCGTTGACGCCGCAGGCAGGGCTGCCAGCAACTTCTCTTCCGCCGGGGATTCAATCAGCGGTAAATCGGACGGTTTGAGCCGGGTTGTTTTTGCGCAATGGGGACAGGCAACGGTCGTACCGAGCGCGTGGTCCGGGAACTCGATATGTCCGCCGCACATTTGGCAAACGCCTTTTAGATATGCATCCATGCCGTGGCGAAAGAGTAACAGGGGAAATGGAACATGCAAGCCCGCCGCCCATCAATGTCAAAAACCTGAAGCGCCGTTCTCCTGACCCGCTTCGCGTGGTTGTTGCGCTCGGCGCGCTATTGACGCGCGTGCCGTCTTATGAAAGATTCTCTGCCCCGGCTGTCGCGGAAAACCAGCCGGGCTTAATGTCCGAGATGTAAACGCAAAACCGCATGAAGACAGCCACTGCATTCGCCGCCCTCGATACTCGCATTCGCGAGTTCATCGCGCATTGTTGCGCGCATCCCTTAACGACTGGAGAAACTGCGGCGCAGTGTGATCGGGTCTTCAATGAATTGGCGCTGGCGGCCTTTGCGTTGCAGGTTCAATACAATCAAGCCTACGCCGTCGTCTGCCAAAGGCGCGGGATTAAACCCGGGGAAGTGCAGGCTTGGGGCCGGATTCCTGCCATTCCCACCGCTGCCTTCAAGGAGTTGGATTTCACGTGCCTGCTGCCGGAAGACCGCGCCCGCGTCTTCCATTCCAGCGGCACTTCCGCGCAGCAACCCAGCCGGCACTTTCATTGCGCGGCCTCGCTGGCGTTGTATGAGGCGTCATTGGAGCCGTGGTTTGCCCGCCACCTGTTGCCTGAGGCGGCGTCTCCGGTTGCGGATCGTAAGCTTCTGCTGGTCTCCTTGACTCCGCCGGGCAACCTGGCCCCGCATTCTTCGCTGGTCCACATGGTGGAAACGGTGATGCGCCGGTTGGGCGCGCCGGAGTCGCAATGCTGCGGATGCGTGGCGTCCGCTGGGGAATGGGAGTTGGACCCGGAGCGTCTGCTGGCGGCGCTCCGCCAATCCATGGAGTGCCGCCAGCCGGTGGTGCTGCTGGGCACGGCGTTTAATTTCGTGCATCTGCTGGATTATTTCGCGCAGCACGACCTCCGGCTGGCGCTGGCGCCCGGATCGCGCGTCATGGAGACCGGCGGCTACAAAGGGCGCTCGCGGGAAGTGTCCAAGGCGGAACTGCACGCGGGTATTTCCCGCAGCCTCGGCGTGCCCGCCGCGCAGATTATCGGCGAATACGGGATGTGCGAGCTGGGCTCGCAGGCGTATGACGCCACGGTGGCGGCCCCGTCGCCGGACGGAGCGCGCGTCTATCAGTTCCCGCCGTGGTGCCGCGTCCGGATCACTTCGCCGGAGAGCGGCCAGGAAGTCCCGGAGGGGCAGGGGGGCATCGTGCAATTGTTCGACCTCGCCAATCTGTATTCCGTGGCGGCCATCCAAACCGGCGACCTGGGAATCCGGCGCGGCCAGGGCTTTGAACTGTTGGGCCGGGTCGGCGCGCTGGAGCCGCGAGGCTGTTCACTCATGATCAAGGATATGAACCCATGAATCTCCCCAATTTCTATCTCGTGGATCTGCCGCCCGGCGCCGAACTCACCGGCGCGATGATGGCAGAGGCGTGCCGCACGCTCAAACGCAACCGCGAGCGCTACCTCGTCCCGCGCAGCACCGCCAGCCTGGTCCAGGCGCTCGACAAGCTGGCCCGCAACTGGCTCGAGCCGGATTATTCCTTCCGGCAACTGGCGCTGGCGGAAGGCCCGGCGGCGACGGGGTATTCCCGGGGCACGCTGGCGCGCGGGTTGGATGCATTCTTTCGGCAGATCACGGCGGAAAAACTCAACGCCCTGCTGGTCCAGGAACTCGGGCAGGCGAATCGGCTCGATCAATTGGCGGCCACCGAGGTGGAGGAGAAACACGGGCAGGCCGCCCTGGCGCAAGGCCCGGAATTCATCCTGCACATCACCGCCGGCAATATTCCCGTGCCCGCCATGCTGAGCATGATCCTGGGCTTGCTCACCCGCTCGGCGCAAGTGGTCAAGCTCGCCACCGGCGACGCCTTCATCCCGCGCGTCTTTGCCCATTCGCTCTACGAGCTGGAACCCAAATTGGGCGCGTGCCTGGAATTGGCCGAATGGACCGGCGGCCACGCCGCGCTGGAGGACGTGCTCTTTCACGAGGCCGATTGCCTGACGGTGACCGGCTCCGATGAGACGGTGGCCGCCCTGCGGCGGCGGTTCGATGCCCGCAAACGCTTCCTCGGCTACGGGCACAAGGTGAGCTTCGGTTACATTTCCAAGGGCGCGCTGAACTCGGCGGACCGTTCCCTGGTGACGGATGCCGCCCTGGACGTGGCGGCCTGGGACCAGCAGGGGTGCCTCTCCCCGCACCTCCTCTACGTCGAACGCGGCGGCGCCACCTCGCCGGAGGCCTTCGCGGCGCAATTGGCGGATGAACTCGAGCGCCTGGAGCGGCGCGAGCCGCGGCGGGCCATCTCCCTGGAGGAAGCCGCCGCCATCGCCACCCGGCGCTCCTTCTACGAAGTGCGCGCCGCCCATTCCGTCGAGACCAAGCTCTGGCAAAGCGAACAATCCACCGCGTGGACGGTGGTGTACGACGAAGATGCCCGCTTCCAAACCTCGTGCCTCAACCGGTTTGTTTACGTCAAAGCCGTCGAACACCTCACCGAGGCGTTGCAGGGGGCGGACCGCGTGCTGGGCTGCGTCTCCACCGTGGGCCTGGCCGCCCTGTCCGGCGAGGCGCAACGGCTGGCCACGGACCTGGCCCGCTGGGGCGTCACCCGCGTCTGCCCGCTGGGGCAGATGCAAAACCCGCCGCTGCTCTGGCGGCATGACGGCCGGCCCAGCCTCGGGGACCTGGTCACCTGGACCAATTGGGAACGCTGAGGCCCGAACACCATTGAACCTATGAAACTTGAACTGCGAAAAACCTTTCAATTCGAGGCGGCGCACCTGCTGCCGCTCCTGCCCAAAACCCACAAATGCCGCCGCCTGCACGGGCACAGCTTCCAGGTGGAACTCGTCGTGGCCGGCGAGTGCGATCCCCGGCTCGGCTGGGTCATGGACTATGCGGATATTTCCACCGCCTTCAAACCCCTCTGGGAAAAGCTGGATCACCATTACCTGAACGAGATCCCCGGCCTGGAAAACCCCACCAGCGAGAACGTGGCCCTCTGGGTCTGGCAACGCCTAAAGCCCAAGCTGCCGCTGCTCGTGGAAGTCGTCGTCGCCGAAACCTGCACCGCCCGCTGCGTCTATCGCGGGGAGTAGTGGACTGGTTTTCATGGTGCTGACCATCCATAAAAAGGCCCCTCGGGTCAATGCGAAATGCCTGTGGCCGGGTTCGCTGGAGCGCATGTTAGGCAGCACAGTCATAGTCAATCTCACGTCTCTGGCGGCGGACGCTTCAGCGCCGACACCACTGCGACTAGTAAAAGAATCCCGGCGGGAATCCAGAAGATAAACTCCTGGTCCGAAATCCCCACAAGAAACGCGGCGTAAAGCACGCTGCCGATAATGGCCGCCAAGAGACGAATCCGGCGAGCAGCAATTCCTAACGCTATGTAGATAACTCCGCTGAGCGGGAAGAACCAATCAATCCAGCCAAACCGGTCAAACTGGAAGCCGTGAAGTAACCAGTCGATGCCTGCGATGAAAAGCTGAATGGCTGCGACGCCAAACAGTGCCGATGCCGTGACATTTTTGTCTTTGCGAATAAATTTCACAGCGCGTAGTGATGCCTATCAATATTCTTGAACGCCCTTTTCGTTCATGGTTTCCGGTGGCCAGTTGGTTTTCATGGTGCCGACCATCCCTAAAAAGGCCCCGCGGGTCAATGCGAAAGGGGCCGTGGCTTGGTGATGATCTGTTCCTATTTATTCAGCATATACACGATTACATCCGACCACGGGCCGGGGCCGTCTTTGCCAAAGGCGCAGATGCGGAACGAATAATCCTTGGCGCGCTCCAGGCCGCCAAACTTGATTTTGTTGCAAGTGCCGGGCCGCGCGCCGACCTTCCAATTGGCGGGCACGGACGTATCCCCCAGGCAATATTGCACCTCGAACGAGCGCGCCCCGCGCGGGCTCTTCGCGCTGGCCACCACCGAACCGGGCAGCTTACCGCCAACGACCTTTAAATTCAGCGGCGCGTCGGGCACCGTGGGATTCGGCACGGGCGCTTTGGCCAAATCATAACCAGTGCTTTCCAGGATGGTTTGATCGCCGCCAGACTTGGTCTGAAGATAACGGCCAATATCGCGCACCATCGCTTGCAATTCCTTGCGCAACGCGTTCCGGGCGGATATTTTCCCCTTATCACGGTCCTCTGCCGCCGTCACCGCGTCGGCAAAGGACTTTTGTTTGGCGGTGAGCGCCGCCAGCGTCGGAAAATCCGCCGGCCACGGCAGCGGAAAATGCGAATTGCCCGTCAGCCCATTGACAATGCTGAGCGTTTTACTTGCATACATGCCATCGTTTAATTTGGAATAATTTAATATGAGTTTAGCCATAACTGTAACTGTGTAAACCGGCCCGAGCGATGCCCATCGAAAATGACCGTATTTGACCTGCCCGTAACGCGGGTGTTCCATACATTTTGCTACTATGTTACATCCCGGCAACATGCCGGAATTTCTGAGAAATATATTTTTCATAAATTTAGCGATCTGACAAGTGGGTTTTGTAAATATAATTGTGTAAATGTTTTTTTGTTTTGTTTTTTGTTG
>JBAXGN010000094.1 GCA_037139415.1 Verrucomicrobiota bacterium
CCGGTGCGCAAAACGACGCCACAACCAGAGTAGTTAAAGTTACGAAGTCAAACTAATTGGCGACCGAAATTTGACGTTAAACAGCAAACCCGTCGCTCCCGGATTAGCTATTGTGACGACCAAAGACACGCTGGCATGGGATAAACGATTGCATGACCAATGCGGTAACGTCGCTTTTGCGGACAACAGCGTTCAGCAATTAACAATCACAAACTTAAACCGCCAGCTTCAATCCAGCGGCATCGCTACCAATCGTTTCGTGATTCCGTGAGCGTGGGTGCGTTGGATTCTGGCATCCCGCCATCGGCGCATGTGTTACGCGCAAAAAACACGATACATTCAAAAGACGCGGCCCGTGGCTTTTCTTTAAACGCTGGTTTCTGGCGGGGCCTCGCCATCCATGGGGGGAATTCTCTGGTTGAAGCGGCCCGTGCGGTTCGCCGCTCTGGCGGTTCGCTATTCGTAGCGCAAGGAATCAATCGGATCGAGATTTGCCGCTTTGATGGCGGGGTACGTGCCGAAGATCACGCCGACCAGGGAGCAGATCACGAGGCCGATCAAGGCCCAATCCAGCGGGATGACCGCCGGCATCTTGAGCATCCACGCCGCCACGTTGCCGCCGGCGATGCCCAGAATCACGCCCAGCACGCCGCCGACTTGGCAAATCATGATCGCTTCCAGGATAAATTGCGTGAGGATGTTCCGCTTCTTCGCGCCGATGGCGCGCCGGATGCCGATTTCGCGCGTGCGCTCCGTCACGGAGACGAGCATGATGTTCATGATGCCGATGCCCGCCGCCAGCAGGGCGATGGAGCTGATGGCGGTGGCCCCCACGCGCACGGCCAGTGTGACGGCGCGAAATTGGTTGACCAGCGAGTCGTTGGTGATGATTTCAAAGTCATCCGCCTCCCCCGGCGGCACTTTGCGGAGCGTCCGCAACGCGCCGCGCGTTTGCTCGATGGTGTCCTCGAATCGCCGGGCGTCCGGGGCCTGCACGAGGATGTTCAGGCTGCGCCATTGCGCGCCAAACCGGTTCAGCCCGGTGGTGATGGGGATGGCGATGAAGTTATCCTGATCGCCCCCCAGCGTTTTGCCGCGCGGCTCCAGCACGCCCACGACGGTGTAATTGATGCCGCGATATTTGACCTTTTCATTCAACCCGTTGCCGAACGGAAAGAGTTTCTTCGCCAGGCTGTGGCCCAGCACGCAGACGTTCCGGGCGCTATCCAGATCGGTGGTCAGGATGGCGCGGCCATGTTGGATGAACCAGTTTTTTGCCGCAAAACTTTCCGGGGAGATGCCCAGCAATGGCACGTCGGGGTTCGTCTCCGCGAAGCTGGAGAAGGCCGCGTCGCGCCACAGGGTGGTCTCCGCAGCGACGGATTGCGCGAGGGTGGCTTTGTCGCGCAACGCCATCACCTGGGCGTAGGTCACGTTTTTCCGCCGTGCGATCTTTTCCCAGCTCTCCCGCCCGGCGACGTGGATGGCGGGATACTTTTGAATGCTGAACGTGTGGGTGCCGAGCTGGCTTAATTCGGTCTCGATGTTGGATTGCAAGACCCGGATGGCGGTCATCACCACAATGATGGAAAAGACGCCGATCAAGACGCCCAACAGGGTCAGGGCCGAGCGCAGCTTGTGCGCCGCCAGCGCGCCCATCGCCATCACGAAACTCTCCTTGAGTTCCGCCTGCCAGAGAATCCAGGTCAGTTTTTTCATTCGGCTCGCAAGGCATCCACAGGGTTCATGCGCGCGGCCCGGTACGCCGGCATGAAGCCGGAAATCAGGCCGGTCAACAGCGCCACCAGCATCCCCAACGCCGCGACATTCAAGGATAAGCTGGCCGGCAAATACTGTTTGAGGATCAGGCTGATGAGAAAGGCCAGCAGCAACCCCAACAGCCCGCCGAGCAGGCAAAGGATGGCCGCTTCCAGCAAGAACTGAATCAGGATGGTGCGCCGCTTCGCGCCGATGGCCTTGCGGATGCCAATCTCCCGCGTGCGCTCCGCCACCGAGACAAACATGATATTCATGATCCCGATGCCGCCCACAAACAGCGATAACCCCGTGACAAATAATCCCACGGAGGCAATGACCCGCCCGATGCGGTTGAACATGTTGACGATGATTTCCTGCGAGTTGATCGCAAAGTCATCCTCCGCCTCGGGGGCCACCCGCCGGAGTTTGCGCAGGATGCCGCGCAATTCCTCGCGCGCCTCCTCCATCTGGCTGGCATCCCGCACTTTCACCGTCAGCATCAGGTACGGCCGCCGCACGAAGTCCGAAATGAACCGCGTGATCGGGATGATGACCTGGCGATCCATGTTCGCGAACAGGAAATCCCCGAACTTATCCAGCACCCCCACCACTTCAAAGCTGGTCTGGTCCACCTTGATCCGCTTGCCCAAAGCAGGCTCGTTGGGGAAAAGTTTGGCGGCGATCTCCGCCCCGAGCACGCATACGGGACGCCCGCCGATCACGTCGCTCTCGGAGAAAAAGCGCCCCTGCTTGACCGTCAGTTGCCGCACCGTGACGCTCTGCTCACTATTTCCCACCACCCAGGCGCTGCTGACGCTTTTATTCTGATACTTCACCGTCCAGGAACCGGAGGACTCCACGGAAACCGCCTGCGCGTATTGCGATTCGCGGGCAATGGCGCGGATGTAATTCAACTCAAAATCCCGGCGATTCCGCGTGCGCCACCAGGCCGCTCCAGAATCCCACGGCGTCTTCTCAATGAACAGGACATCCGAGCCGAGCCCGGCGATGCTGTGCAGAAACGAATTGCGCAGCCCCTCCAACGCGGTGGCCATGAGCGAGACGGTGAGAATGCCAATGACCACGCCCAGGGTCGTCAGGCCCGAGCGCATTTTATTGCTCCCGATGGCCGCCCAGGAGATTTTCAAACCTTCCCGCAATTCAGCAAACAAGTTCACAATCAGATCAACATCGCAGTTACAACCCGCATCACCCAAGCACCGTAGCAGGAGCCCACGGTGAGTTCAACCGGGGACTTGAATTGGCAATCCGCACTCAGGGCTGCATCCAGGCGCGTTGGTGCGTTACGAATACTCCTTTGGTCAGGCCCAACTGCCTTCAAATAGGGAAAGGCACCTCACCGAAGGTGAAGTGCCTTTCCAATTACGAATTAGGTATCGTGGATTACGGCGCCGGGGCGCTGCCGATCCGGTAGAACTTGTACGGGCCTGCCGCCGCCGCGTCTTGCAATACTTGCGGGCCGGTCACGTTCGTCACCCCGAGCACGAACGTCCACGTCCCCTCAGTCAGGCTGTTCCGCGCTTCCAACCAGTACGCCCGGTTCGGCTCCGCCGTCACCGTCGTCTGAAACGTCTCCCCGGCCACGATCACCATCGGGCTTTCGATCAGGTAGCTGACGGTCAACACCGCCGCCGTTCCAATCGGCGACAACCCGTGTTGGTTCGATGCGATCAGCGTATAGCTGCCACCATCATTGAGCTTCAGGTTCGCCAAGCTCAGGGTTGGCGTGGTTTGACTCGCCAACAGGTTCGTCGCATTCAGGTACCAACGGTAGGTCGCCAGATTGCAGTTCACCGCCAGCCCCACCGTCACACTGAAGTTCGTCCCTTGCAGCAGGGTCACGTTGGTCGCCACCACCGCCGGGTTGAACGCCGGGGCGTTGGTGTCCCGCACTTCCACATAGGCCACTGTGCTGGTCACCACACCAACGATATTGCTCGCCACCACCTGGTACGCATCCCCTTCGCTCAGGCATGTCACCACCGCGCTGGTGTAGCTGTTGCCCGTCCCCACCGGCACGGTCACGTTCGGCAGTTTGTACCAGTAGAACCCGATTGGCGCGCTGCCGCCCGTTACCGTCGCGGTAAACTCCGCCGGCGTTCCCACCGCCACCGTGTTGGTCGGCGCCGGGATAAGGATCAAGCCCAGCGGCGCGCTCGAATGATTGGTCACCACCAGGGTCGCCACGGCGCTGGTCACTGAACCCAAGGCGTTGGTCACCACCAACGTATATCCCCCCGAGTTCGTCACCTGCAAGTTGACCAAATTCAATTGGTTCGCGTTCGCACCTGCAATCAGCGTATTGGTGTCAAAATACCATTGGTAATACAGGTTTGTGCCCGCCGCCGCCGCCGTGAACGTGGCATTCGAGCCCACGCCCGTGACCAACACACTCGGTTGCGGGTCCTGCGTAATCACCAACTGCGAGTACGCCGTCACCGTGCCGTCCACGGCCACCCGGCTGACATCGAACGCCACCCCCGGCGTAACCGGGAAATTGAACGACGTGAAATTGCCCACGATGCTCGCCGCATTAAAGAGCTTGAACACCTCGCCGCCCACCGGCGGCTGCCCGACAATTTGAATCGTCAACGTGCCCCCCAGATTCAGAGTGCTGACGCCGGTGAGCAGGTCGTTGGTCGGGTTACCGCCAGCTAATCCCACTTCCATCACCGTCGTGCCGCCCAAGGTCACCGTATTACTGACGGTCAAGATGCCAATGGAGGCGCCCGGTGCCAGCGTGCCGCCGGATTCCACCGCCACCGCTCCCTGAATCAGCCCATCCCCACCCAGCGTGCCGCCCCAGACGGTGACCAGATTGGTGTTAATAATGCCCTGTACCAACAAGGTTCCATTGCTCACCACCGTGGCCCCGCTATAGGTGTTCGTGCCCGCCAAGGTCAGAATGCCCGTGCCGGTCTTCACCAGGTTGGTTCCCCCGTTGATCTCCGCGACGTTTTTCAGCGTGCCGGCTTGGAAGTTGAGGTTATCAATATACGTGGAGGCCACCCCATTGGTCCCAATGGTGCCACCTAGCAGATCCAGCACCGCATTGGTGCCATTGAGGATAACTGCCGCGGTATTGGTGCCACCAGAGCGTCCGCCAGTAATGGACTCCACTGACATCGCTCCGCTGTTGGTGAGTAGAACTGTGCCCGAACAGATAACCCCGGCATTCGTGTTGTCAGCCAAGGTCAGGGTCTTGATGGTCGCTGTGCCACCACCCAAGACAAAGGTGCCAGAGACAGTATTGCTGGCAAAACCAAATGCCGTGATGATGCCCTGCCCCAATATGAGATTCGTGACCGTCAAGGTGCCGTCCCTCATCCGGAAGATACCATACTCAGTACCCCACCGGCTTTCCGTGCGACCTACGGTGAGCGTGTCTATCACGGCATCCACACTCCCCGCCGATAGATCGAGGACATGATATAGATTATCGGCCCCAAAGTTATTCTGTGACCCGACCCACACGTTGGGCACGCCACTGGACGGCCCATTAGTACCACGCAACGTGAGCGTTGGCGAAGTCCAAGTTGTCGCAAAATCCATCAGTGCGTGCGCCTGTCGGGTGGAACCGACGTTCAGGCTACCCACCGATAGATTATTGGCCTGCCCCAAATGAATGGCATTCGTGTAATTGCCAGGGCCTTGCAGTGACATATCCCCCACCCCCACTGCCAAGGCAGTAATGCTGTTGGTGGCGGCCAAGGCCAAGACTCCGCATAGGTCGCCTTTTCCACTAACGTATCCCCCTACGCGCAGGGTATTACCCAAAGCGTTAAACACAAAATTGCCCAGCCCGGCCATATCCAAGGTGTTGGTGATGCCGGCAGTAGTTTCTGCCTTTACATCCGGCCCCACATTTAAATTCGCACCATTGAAAACCAAGGATGCCACCGGCCCGCCCAAAACGATAGCGGTAAAGTTATTTGTTAACGCCGGAACGTTCGTCATCGTCGCCGTAGCAAAAGTCAGGTTGGAAACTGTTTGGCTGTTGCCGCTTAAATCCAAGGTTCCCGAGCTGCCGAATTTAATCGCCGCCCCAGTGGAGAGCGCATTATTGGCACCAATCACTATCTTGCCGCCACCATTGGTAAAGATGGTGCCGCCCGTGTAGGTATTGTTATTCCCCAAGGTTACACTGCCCGCACCGTGCTTGATCAGCGCAGTGGCACCGGTAATCCTGCCGGAGCCCGTGAACGTATAATTCTGGGAATGATTGCTGATCGTCAGCGAAGTCGGCGCCAGATTGGTTGTCAGATTCACCGTAAAGGCTAAGGCACTATCATCAAACCGAACGCCATCGCCAACCAGCAGCGGTTGCAGATACGTTGCGGTGGCAGCCCAAAAATCCAGCCAGTTGGTCGAGGTGTTAATATCCCAGTTCCCATTCTTCACGCCGGTCCAAGTAATGGGGTAATTGCCTTGCGCATCCGTCGCATTGGTGAGGACCAAGTCAATGGAAGCATTGGCGATATTGTTGGAGAGATAACCCGGCACCCGATAGCCACTGGCGAGACTGAAATTATAGGCACCCGCCAGCGTGGTGTATTTGATGAGGGTCAGTTGCGTCGTCGTGGTGGACATCGGCGGCAACTGCGAAATGCCAATGGTATTGGCCCCACCCACGCTGAGGGTGGTTGCCGCCACATTCGTATTCGCCGTGAGCGCATTCAAGGAGAGGTTTGCATTCGTAAGCTGCAAGCTATCCAAAGGCATACCGATGGAACCCAGTTTCCCCCCGAGAATCAGCGAGGCATTGGCCACCATTGCAGTGGCGGTAACGGGGCCGGTACCGCCGGCATTGGTGCCTTTGAGGATGTCGCCAAGGCAGGTAACAATGGCACCGTTCGTGATGGAAAGGATAGCGCTGATGTTAACACCGTTGGTCGGATTGTCGTTTCGGGTCAGCGTAATGCCGCCTGCCCCTACATTCACGATGCCACCGCCGAGCGCCATGTTAGCAACCAAGCTGGGGTTATTGGTGACATAGGTGTTAGCAATCTGGATGCCCATCCGGATGGTGGTCACATCAAGAATGCCCTGATCAAAGAAGAAATTAGCGGTCCGGACACCCGAGGGGGTATTGTTAATTTCATGGGTACCAAGCGTCAGATTGTTCAGTAACAGGTCCGCGTAATGGCCACGGACATCGAAGGAGTGGGTCACCGCCTGGATGCGGTTCGTGGAAATAATGAGGTTAGCGCGCCCCATGGTCGTGTAATCGCGCATGAGGACCGTACCATTGCCCGTGTTAAACTGAAAGTAGCCAAAGCCGGTGCGCATGCTATTTCCAAGGGAAACAAAACTGGCATAAAGATTATTGGAACCACTGCCCAGTTTCAACGTGGCGTTCCCGCCATAACCATTATTATCAATTTGAAGCGTACCGGCCCGAATAACCGAGTTCGTCGCCAGTACATTCGTGACATTGACCGTCCCCGTCTGGCCAGAGGCAGTCCCGATCTTATTCAACCCGGTAGGTCCCAAATCCACGAAGGACGTGGCCAGTGCGGACAAATCCCACGTACCGCTAGCATTGGCATTAACTACATTGATATTGCCACCGTGATAAATGGTGCCACCAATGTTCGTGATGGTGAAACTGCCCAAACCCGAAACATTCAAGCGGGGATAGGTATAAACGTTGGTAACGGCGACCGGATAAGGAATGACCGGACCGTTGATGGCCAGGGTTTGGCCGCTGCCGATCAGAATCACATTGGCAGTGAGCGGATTGGTGCTGTTTACTGTCAAGGATGATGCGTTCAAACTATAGCTGCTGAGGTCCAAAGTTCCAGCCGACGCCAGGTTGGTTTCCCCCATGAGCAGAGGGATATTGGACGGTATATCGTTCACGGCCGTCCTCACCAAGGTGCCACCGGAAACGGTCGTGAAGCCGGTATATTGCTGGGCCTGGCTTAAACGGAGCTTGCCCGGCCCGCGTTGAATCAGACCGCCGGCACCGTAAATCACACCAGTAAATATTTTATCATCCGACCGGGCAAAGGCTAATGAAGCGTTCGCAGCGTTTGTCACATTGGCGGACCATCCATCCACCCCGCCGTTGGTACTGAGCGAACCGGTGGGGCCGAAATTGCCCAATTGTATCGAACCGGCGGAAATCGTCTGACTGCCACTCCAGTCGTTGTTATCCGACGCCAAGACGAGCGCACCCGGTCCAATCTTATTGAAGGTACCAGTGCCACTGATCGCCCCCAACATCGCGACTGGCGTCGTGATGTTCGCCGTATTGGTCCCAAACAGGGTGACCGGACCAGTCCAGTTATTGCTGCCATTCGAGTTACTGAAAGTAGCATTGGAAATCGTGAGACTTGAGTTGGAAACCGAAACGCTGGTCCCACTATAAATGCCAAACTTAGCGTTTTGATTAATCACCACCGGCGCGCCGCCCAGTGGCACCTGCACTTCCAGGAAACCGGCGTTAACAAAGACATTGGAGACATTTACGACCGAGGCCACGTAGTAGATAGCAATCTGGTTGGTCCCCACTTTGGTCAAAGTATGCCCGTTACCGTTGAGCGTCCCCAGCACATCGAAGCGAGACGTATTATCCTGACCGAGAGCGGCATCGCCCGCCAGCGTCACATGCTTAACCCCCAGGTTTACCAGAGTTCCACCGGAATTGATAATTGCGCCCGCGTTAGCTGCCAACTGGCCGCTGATGAAAATGGGTTTGGTGCTGCCCACCGCCTTATCAATATTGGTGCCGTTCAAATCCAGCGCCGCGCCCGCGTGAACATTGGCGAGATACGCGCCCGCCGGAATGCCGAGCGCATTGGTATTGGCAATTTTTAACACACCGGCACTGATAATGGTACCACCGGTGAAATCGTTGCTCGTACTGATGGTGTTCGTGAGCGGCGAATTTTGAAGCAGCAGCGCCGCTCCACTTACCACACCGGTTCCCACGAGCGTATAAGGCTGATCCGTATTGGTGAACTGCACTTGTAAGGGAGAAACAATATTGGTCAGATTCACCATATATTGGCTGGCACCATCGCCAAACGTAACTGCATCCGCTGGCGAATTGGTGTACCAGGCATCCAATCCCGAGAAGAGCCAGTTGGCCGTGGTTTGAATATCCCAATCCGAACCGTTCTGTCCTTTCCACACAATCCCGACCGCACTGGTCACCTCGATATCCACTTCGCCCGGAATATCAGTAAACAACTGCGCCTCCACGCCGCGCGGCAACGCACCCAATTTCAATCCGCTCAAATCCCCAGCCGACGTGTACTTGAGGAGCGGTATCCGAACCCCAGCCACCAATTGCCCGCTGACATTGATGATGACCGTGCCATTCACCGTCAGGTTGGTCGCCCAGATGGAAGGATTTAAATTCACCGTGTCAGCCGCCCAGCCATTAAAGTTCAGGGTGGTCGTGGTACCGCCCGAACTGCTGCCCAACGTCAGCGAAGACATCGGCACGAACTGCCCTGCTCCGCTAAAACCGATTGCCAGCGTTTTATTGTCGTTCACCGAATACACCCCGCCACCTTGCGCCGTACTTTGAATGTAAAGCACACCGTCACTCACCAAGGTATTGCCAGTATAGGTGCTCGCGCCATTCAGGCTGAGCGTGCCAGAACCGATCTTCGTCAACGCGCCGGAACCGCTGATGGGACCATTGATGGTCATCGTATAAGCCTGGTTATCAATCGTGGCAGTGCCACCGTTGAGGGTCACCGTGCGTCCGGCAACCAGGGAAATGTTATTTGCGCCCGCCTGCAAGGTGCTGTTGCCAGTAAAGGTGAGCGGTGCGGCATTGCCCAAGGCCGTGTCGGCATTGATGTTCAAAATCCCGCCCGCGTTGGTGGTGCCACCGGAATAGGTGTTCACACCACTCAAAGTCAATGTGCCCGCCCCGATCTTGGTTAGACTGACCGTGCCGCCGGTATTTTTGATCACGCCATTGAAGGAACTGTTCGTGTCCGCATCGCCGACGATGAGATTCGCGTTGCCAATCGAATTATCAATCGTACCGGCTACGGCAGATCCCCAAGCCCCCAAACCATTCACCGTCTCCGTAACCCCAGCCATATCCACCAAACAACCATTGGTAAGGAGTAGTAATCCCTTGCCTGGACCATTCGGAATCACTTCCGACGCGCCCAGCTTCAGCTTGGGAACCGTGCCGCTAGGCGCTATATTCGGAGCGTTATTACCCACAATGGTATTACCGGCGTAGTCGTTGCCAGGATTGGTCAGGATATTTGTGCTGGTCTCAAAGCCGAAATTCAAAGTTCCCACGCCGGTGATGCGTCCGTTAATGGTCAAGGTGCCAGGCTGGTAAGCCGCCAGAAAATAACCACCCCCCGCCAAAAGGTTAATGGTTCGGTTGGTGGCGATTTGGGTGGCCCGGGTGTTGATGTTACGTATCACACCGCCGTTGAAGACCAGGTTGGTGGTCGGTGTCGCGGGCACCGCGCCCAATGAATAGTCATCCGTAAAGTCCGTCCGTCCATTTTCAAATATGAAGCCACCGCTGTGATTATTCGTGTAGTTCCCCAAAATCATGGTGTTCGTGCCAATTTTACGGAGGGTCAACACGCCACCAAGGTTGTTGGTATTGTCGAAGAGTCCGCCGTTAATCGTAAAGCCAGCATTCGCATTACCCACCGTGAGGGTATTGGTGGTGTTGGGCGCGTTGTTCAGCACCACGCCGCTCACACCGGGGGTGGTGACGTTGACCGTCAAACCGTTGACGGTGGTATCAAAGCCATTCAGGTCAAGGATGCCAAACGGCTGGATGCTTGCAGTGCCAATCCCCATCCCGCCGCCGTTGACCGTCACGTTGGCGATGCCCACCCCAGTGGGGATCACGCCCGCTACCCCCACTTTGAGCGTGCCGCCGCTAACGGTCAGGCCATTCGTCCAATTATTGCCCATATTCGCCAGAACCACCGTACCCGGACCAGTCTTGGTCAGGCTGTTGGTTCCGGTAATAATACTATTAATGGTCATCGTGGCCCCATAAGCGGCCTCCAAGATACCGTTGGTTGCGAGGGTGATGCCGCGATTGGTGGCGATGCTGAAGTTGCCGCGCGCGGCTTGCAAGGTTCCAACGCCTCCACCCGTTCCACTATAACCAAGCGTCAATTGGTCGGCAACGTAACTCGATGGCACTGCACCCAGGCGACTATCATCGTCAATGGCCAATGTGCCTGCCTGCACCAAGGTTTTGCCGCTATAGGTGTTATTGCCGCTCAAAGCCAAAATATTGGCACCGCTCTTGACCAGGGTAATGGTGCCGCTGCCACCGCTCGCGCCATCCGTAATGTTGAGCGTATTGACCGAAGCCACGCCCACGCCGTTGGTCAGGAACGAGGGTGTGCTGGCGCTGTTCGTAATATTACCGCTGCCCGTCATCCATACAATGGCATCACTCGCACCAGCAAGGTCAAGGGTGCCGTTCATATTCAAAACGCCCCAGTTCTTGCTGTCGAGAATCTGGTCGCCGTACGTGGTGTTGCCATACTTGATGGTCGCGCCGGGCGCTACGTAGGAAACGCCGGCTAAAGCCTTCCCGCTCACAGTCTTGTTGAGCACCAACGTACCCGCCTGAACGTTGGCGTGAAGACTGTTGTTATTCGTTGTCCCGCCCAAAGTGAGCGTGCCCGCTCCCAATTTCATCAAGTCCGAGTAATTGTTGCCGGCACTTCCGGTAACGGCAGCATTAATGGTGAGGTTACCGTTGGGTTCGGGGACGTCAATCGCCCCACCGTTGTTTTGCACATCAAACGGACGGGCGGTGGTCGCCGTGCCGCTGCCGGTGTATTGCAGCGTCCCGCCGCGCAGATACACAATGCTGGTGTTGGTGCCCATGGGGCTGCTGGTTCCCGCGTCGCCAATCGTGCCAACGCTCAGCACACCGCCGTTGATGATGGTGCTATTGGTATAAATGTTGGCCCCCGTTAGTTTTAACATGCCGGGACCACTCTTGACCAGGGCGCCGCCCAAACCCGTTTTGGCCTGATTGGTGATGACCGAGGAAACCGTGAGCGCATGGCCATTGTTGGTCGGGATCATCACGTGGAAAATCAATTCCGTTAAACCGGCATTGAGCGTGCCGCCACTGATGGCCGCGTCGGCGTCACCGCTGGCCAAAATACCCGCATTCGAGATCGTCAGCAACCCGCCCAGCGTCAGGGCCGTATTTGTCAGGTTAAGCGTGTTGACAACGCGATCCCCGCCGGTGCTGGCGCTGGGATTGTCCGTAAGCTTCACATTCTGCGTGTTGGTCCAACCGGTTTCAGTGGTATTAAGGGCGTAATCACTGCTCGCCAACGCCACAATCGAGGTGGCAGAGATGCCAGTGTTGGTTAGATATTTCGCAAACTCGGTTCCCGAGATGATGAAGGCCGGGTTGAACGTGCCGTTTTGCTGGGAATAGACTCCGCCCAAGGCCACGTTATTCGTTTTGGTGGTGGTGCCCAATCCATCCCCGATGATATTCAGTGTGGAACTGTTATTGCGCGTTATGGTTTTGATGGTGAATACGCTGCTGTTACCGACGGGGGCGGGCACCGTCTGCACGATGTTGTAACCATAGTCCGAAGTCACACCGTTGAGTGTTTCGGCGTAGTTGGCCGCGCTGCCGTCGTTGGCGAAAAGGAGCGTGCCACCTTGCAGGAGGAGATTCTTCGCGTCGGGCAGGCGGTCGCCATGGTTGGCTGAAGCGGTGTTGGAAACAACCAACATGCTGCGGCGCACGTAGATGTTGGCGGCATTGGTTATGCGCCCGCCGTTGGCCAGCACCAGTTTGCCCGTGTCGGGCGTGAGGCCAGAGTATGCCAGAACATTGCCTAGATAAGACGAACTGTCCGCCGTCATGACAACCGTATTGGTATTGAGCTTGCGGAAGTTGCCGCCGGTGCCACGGATGACGTTGGGAAACGTCATGTCATCCGAACGGTTTAGGTAGATTTCTGCGCTATAATTGGTGATGTCGCCTGTGCCGACGGAACCGGTTGTGCCGCCATTGCCAATGATCAAGGTGCCGCCGCCGTTCGCAATGGTGGTACCGCCGGAGTAGGTGTTATTGCCGCTCAGCACCAGCAGGTTTCCCAGCGCTTTAGTCACTGTAACCGCCCCACCGCCATTATCCGTAATACTGGCCGCGATTTCAGAACCGATGTAGGGGGCCGAATACCCGACGTTGAGCGGCACCGCCGTGCCACTGTTGCGCGTGTAGATCATCAGTTCCGCCGGTGTTTCTGCCGCAATGCCAGCCGTCAAGGTGCCGTTTGTGATCTGGAAAACGCCCGTTTGATCACCGCCAAACATCAGCGCTCCAGACGCGATGCGCAAACTGCTTCCACCCAAATCCAAAGGTAATGCGCCAGCTCGCGTCAGTGCCACCGCGGACGCTCCCAGGTTGAGGCTGCTCACGGTGCGGCTGCCGGTTAGTGTCTGACCGTAGCCGAGGCGGACGTTATTCGTGATGTCCCATTGCGTTTCGGGAATGTTCAGCGCGTAGTCGTTGGCAACCAGGAGGGCTGGTGAATTGAGGTTGTTGGTGCTGACCCAACGCTGCAAATCATCCCCGCCACTATAGGCCCAAGGGACGATACCCAGCGGCGCACCGGAGGGCAGTAATTGCATGGCGACATTGGTCAGCGCACCAGGGTTGTTGAAAATAATCCGGTTACGCGTATCCAGCCCCAAACCGGTGCCGCTGAAATACCCCCACGCCGACCCATACCGAATCACGTTGTTGATGGTAAGCGTGGAGGTTTGCCCCGCTGCCGCCTGACTCGCATCAATGCGGTTCTGGCCATTCGTAAAAATAACGGTGCCCAGGCTTTCATTGTAGCTCACTGCTCCCGCGTTGTTGTAAAAACCCAAGGTGCCGCCGTCCAAAATAATCGTGGTCGTGTCGCTAATGCGGTCGGCCAGGTTGCCGACGGTACTATTGTTATCAATGCGGAACGTCCGGCCCAGGGAATAGATTACCGGGCTGTTCAGAATAGTGCCATTGTTGGTCAAGCTGATCGTGCCGCCGCTTAACTTGGTCTGTCCGTGATACGTGTTGGCGGCCATAAGGAACGTGGTGCCGCCACCGGTGTTGCTGATGGTCACCGTGGCCCCGGCGGCGTAATTGCGATCTGTGATATTGCCCGCCCAGAACGAATTACTATTGCCACTGCCCATGGCCAGGATACCGGGAGCCGTGGCCGCGTAATTATCCACCGTGGCCGTGCTATCACCATTGATACCGCTCAGTTGCTGGCTGGTGCCGTTCAGGTCAAAAATCGCGTTGGTAATATTCAGGTTGCCCTTATTGTTGCCACTGGGAATGACGTTGTTCACCGTGGCAATCGTCCGC
The DNA here is from genome assembly GCA_037139415.1 of Verrucomicrobiota bacterium. Taxonomy (NCBI): domain Bacteria; kingdom Pseudomonadati; phylum Verrucomicrobiota; species Verrucomicrobiota bacterium. The sequence goes on from JBAXGN010000094.1 coordinate 14,135, forward strand.
CCACCCAACAGGAACGTATCCACCAACGCCCCGGCAGCCGTGTTGCCGCTATACGTATTGGCCGCCCCCAACGTGAGGTTGCCCGCGCCGTTCTTGATCAATCCCGCCACGCCCGTGATAATATTACTCACCCCAAAATCACCCGTGCCGCCAAACACCAGCACATTGGTGCCCACAGCAGTACCCGAAGGAGCGCTGTTGGTCAGAAACCCTTTGAACACCAGCGCGCCGCTGCCGCTGGCAACGGCGTTCAATACGGTCTGGGTGGCTTGGACAAGACCGACCGCCGACGGAGTGGCAAACGAGATCGAGTTGCTAATTGTGTTCAAAGCACTGGAACTGGAATTGCTGATGCCGTTGGTGATGAATAACGATGCCCCACCCAAGCCATATCCGCTGGTTCCCGGCCCAAACGTCAGAGACCCCACCACACGTCCGGGGGCATCATTTGAATTGGCTGGCTTTGTCACTGGGCTGATAAAACTCAGAAAGTCACCGCTGGTCAAGGCCCCCTCATTCCAGTTAAGGGGATCCAGCCAAGAAGGGGTACTGCCAGTACCCGCCCAACTCCGGGAAGCGGCAGACGTTGTCAGCGCGGTGCCGATGAGCGCCAAGAGTGCGAACAAAAAAGCATAGCGCAGGGCATAACGCGCCATCGCGCCAGTACTAAAACAGGTCTTCATATTTGATATTCCAACAGGCCAACCGCTCGCCGAAACAACGTTTGCTCGTCAAAGCGTATAAACCTGAACCAAAGGCTAGCACAACCGCGCGTGAAAACCAAGTAAAAAGAAAGTGACAAAATAAGCAAAAACGAACTTGACTGCCACTTTTTATCCGCTCCCTAATTTAACGAACTGGAAGTTTCTTTTTCGGATAGATCAACGTGATGCCAGGATTGCAAAAGTATTCCTCGCCGGGAATGCACTCGGCAGCCCCGGGATGTTTCGCCAGGCAGCGTCGTATCTCACGTCCAATCACGCCATCCCCCCGCGATGAACCGTAGCCGTGAATCACACGCAATGGCACACACCCAGCACTGACGCACTGATTGTAAACACGGAGGAACACGGTCATGGCATCCGCCGCGCGCATCCCGTGCAGGTCCAGCTCTTCGCCGCCGGAGGCAGACTGCGCTGGATGACGTTGTCTGGCCATAAGGGTTCTCAGCCGCCAAATCGTTTAACCACTTCCCGGACAATGTCGGCCGCTGCGTGGGGACGCCCCAGCGCTTGGGCGGCTTGGGCGAGTTCCACCAGCTTGGGGGTGCCGAGGAGGCGGGCGAGCTTGGAGGGCAGGTCTTCGACGCGGTTGATTTTAACCGCCGCGCCGTGTTCGAGGAGAAAATCGCTATTGGCGGCTTCCTGGCCGGGGATCGGGTTAAGGATGAGCAACGGTTTGCCCAGCGCCAGAGATTCCGAGGTGGTCAAACCGCCGGGTTTGGTAATCACCATTTGGGAGATGGCCATGAGTTCCTGCATGTTGCCGCAGAAACCCAGCACGCGGGTGGGGTGCCGGTAATCGCCAGTGGCGAGTTCGCGGCGCAATTCCTCGTTGCGTCCACAGACGACCAGTACTTGGATGGGATTATCGAGCTGATTCAGTTCATTCAGAATCTCCGCCACCGGCCCCATGCCGAAACCACCGCTCAACACCAGCAACACTGGCAGATCGTCGCGCAAGCCCATTTGTTTGCGCACGGCGGCGCCATCCACGGGCGCGCCAAACTTGGCGGCAATGGGAATGCCGGTCACCAAAACGTGATCCGCCGGCAAACCACGGGCAACCAGGCGGGCTTTGGTCTCTTCCGCGGCCACACAATAGAGGTCCACGTTGTTTTCCATCCACAATGCGTGGGCTTCAAAGTCGGTGACGATGGTAACGACCTTGGTGGCCAATGGACGGCGCGGGCGGTTGCGCAAGTTGCCGAAGATTTCGGGCGGCATGAAGTGCGTACAAATCGCAATGTCCGGGTTAAATTCACGGACAACCTTCACAAACTTCTCGGCAGGCGCGCGCGCAAGTAACCGGCGGGCGCGGGTGAGTTTGTTCAGCCAGGCCGGATTATCCGTCTTGCGGAACATCATGCCGTACAACTCCGGTGCGCGTTCCACGAATTTGACGTAGCCTTGCGAGTAGGCCTTGCGATAAAGACGCGAGGTGAATTCCAGCACATCCAGCCGCTGGACGGTGTCGCGCGGGCGCTCGCGTTTCCAGGCTTCCTCCATGGCGGCAGCGGCCTGGACGTGTCCGGCTCCGGCAGTGACAGTGGCGATCAGAATGCGCATACGTTTACGGAGTTGAGTTGAGTTTTCATGGGGTGGCGAGGATTAAGTGGCTTCGCGGGCGGCAGCGAAGTTTAATCGCTGCCGGTTCAAGGCAATCAGCAACGTGGCCAACCCGGCCAGCAGTGTGGCAAATACAAAAACAGCCCGAAAACTATTACCGTAGGCGACCGCCAGGCGTCCCGCCAGCCAGTTGGCAAGCATCGGCCCAAGGCCTTGGCTGCAAATCGAAAGCAGCGTTTGTGCGGTAGCCCGCACTTCGCGTCCGGCCATGTGGTTGACCAGCATGCTCACGCCGGTATGATAAAACACAATGAACGCGCCCGCCAACAGAAAACTGACCGATAAAAACCAAGGATCGGAAAGCCCGCTGAACATGGCGTTGCGGACCAATAAGGCCGAGCTGCCAGCAAGGATTAACCCCGTATAACTGAGCCGCCGCAGAAACTTCGCCTGCCAGATGAAGAGGATGACTTCGAACACCACGCCAATCGCCTGGATCGGGCCGATCCAACAACGTTTAACGCCGAGGTCTTCGAGGAACGGTGGTGAATAAAACATCAGCAGGCTGTACGATCCTGCAATCAGCACCGTGGCGACCAGCAACACCACGTAATCGCGATCGTGAAACAGCTTCTTGACGGCGGGCCAGTAAGCGAGCGTGCCTTCCTCCACGTTATCCGCATCGTGCTGCGTGCCGGGCGGCGTGTGTGGCAACCAGAACGCGAGCACCACCATGGCCAGGCAAATACCCATGCCCAGATACAGGACAAAATTGAGGTTGGCCTTGGGCTGCCACACCAGCCAGAGCGCAATCGGCGCAAACGGAATGATCCAGCCCACCGACCCCCATTTGCGCAGTTTGCCGAATTGTTCGCGCGGATTGGGCAAATGATGAAAGCCCAGCGCGTTGACCAGCGTAAAGCAGGGATTCACAAACGCGGTGTACACGACAAATCCGAACAGGAGCCCCCAGAAACTCGTTTGGGTGGCCAACACCGCCAGCGCCAAACAAACGCCCAGATTCAGGAGGATGAACAGGCGATTCAACGGCACATAACGGTCGGCCAGCATCCCCCAAAAGAACGGAACCACCAGCAGCATGGCGGAAGAGGCGGAAATAATCAGCGAGAGCTGCGCAATCCCCAAGCCGCGATCCCGCAGCAGCATGCTGACAAACGGAATGACCGCGCCGCCCACCGCAAATTGAACCAGCATCGCTGCCCGCAACGCGCCCCAATGCTGGATCTGAGCGACCGGCTGATCGGAAGCAGTGTTCAAATGCGGTAAAACGTTATTCGCTGGTTGGGTCGGCGCGCGTTGACTCTACCGCTTCGGCTCGCCCAACGCCGCCACACCATTGCGAATGCGCTGCACATCGGCAACGTCCAACAACAAACCACCCGCTTGCACGTTATCCTTGAGTTGCTTCTCATTGCGCATGCCGCAGAGCACGTGCGTGATGCCCGGTTGGGCCGCCGTCCAGGCCACCACCAACTGCGCCAGCGTACATTGATATTTCTTCAGGAGATCACTCCAACCAGCCAGCAAAACGAGAAGGCGCTGGCGGTTCACCGGCGTGTACCAGGGATTCCAGAACTCGTTGTTCCGGAAATCGGTTTCATTAAATTTGGTCGCCATCGTCACCTTGCCCGTCAGCAGCCCCTGCTCCAACGACATGTATGTCAAGGTGGCAACTGTGTGCTGCGCGCAATACGGCAGGACATCTTTTTCCGCATCACGCCAGACCATACTATAGCGAAGCTGGTCACTGGCGATTTCGCCGCAGACCTGGTACTCCTTCAGTTCGGTCAACGATACATTACACACGCCAATGGCACGAATTTTTCCCTGCTGCTTCAGTTTCAACAGGCAGGCCATGGTGTCCGCCACCGGGGTAAAGTCCGGCGGCACCGACGGCCAATGGATTTGGTACAGGTCAATGTGATCCGTACCGAGATTCTTCAGGCTGCGCTCGATCTCCAATTGCAACGTGTCCGGACGCAAGCTACGGCGCAGCGTCTTGCCATAAAAAGGCGCGAAGAATGACCCGCGATCATCCTCCCACCACAAACCGCACTTGGTGGCAATCACGGCCTTGTCGCGCCGGCCTTGGATGGCCTTCCCCACCACCTGTTCGCTGCGTCCCCAGCCGTAGGCGGGCGCGGTATCAATCAGGTTCACCCCGTTATCCATCGCCATCTGGAGGGTGCGGATGGATTCGCGGTCATCGGCGTCGGTGCCCCAAACCTCACCACCGCCCATGACCCAAGTGCCAAAGCCGACCACCGAGGCTTGAATGCCGGAATTTCCTAATGCGCGATACTTCATAATCATCTTGAGTTTATAACTTGTTCCGGAAAGAGATAAACCGTTTTCCCGCCTTCAGGCAACGCATTTTCGCACGGGACGAATGGGAAAGGCGACTAACGCCCTTCCATGATTTTCTTGGACACGAGGAATTTGAGCAGGCCGAAGACGAAGACATTGCCGACCTGGACCGCCAGAAAATACCAGCCGACCTTTTCTACCAAGTACCAGTACAGAATCCAATCGCCAACGCGAAACGCCAGGATGGACGCCATAAACTCCAAGAACTGCCGGCGCACCGGCTTGTCCTTGTGCGGGTCAAACACAAACCGGCGGCAGAGGATGAAATTGACGGTGACCTGAAATACCAAGACGATGGCATAAGCGCCGGACTCACGCAGTCCCAGCCACTTGACCAACGCGTAGTTAACCGGCACCGCCAGCGCAAAGGCGGGAACGCCGTAAGCAAAAAACTTGAACAGCTTGTGGGCCAGCGGGGAAAGGATCATGGCGTTCCTCGGCAAGGACGATTAGCGCTCATGGTCTGGCGGGCGGTTTTCGTAATACATCTTGCGCAGCAGATAAAGTTTTTCCTCACCCAGCCGCCGCTGGGTTTTCATGAGTTCCCCCAACACACTCAACGCCATCATCAGAAAAGAAGAAATCGCACAGACCGCCATGACGATGATGGAAGGCAGATACGTGCGCGTGTGGTCGGGATATGGAGTCAAATAGACCAACCATAAAAAGCGGAGACTGAGAAAGAGCGCCACCATCATGAACGCCGTGGCAATCATCATGAAGAAGCGACCCGGCCGGTACAAGACGAACATGGCCAACATGGTCCCGCCAGATTTACGCACATATTGCGGGATGGATTTGAAGAGCCGGGAAGGGCGCGTGGACGGGTTGACCCGGATGTCCACCGAGGCAACGCGCAACCCGATATTGCCAGCCTGCACCAAGGTCTCCATGCAATAGGAAAACGCGGAATAGACGTGCAGTCGCTTGCAGGTTTCTCGGGAAAAGGCGCGGAACCCCGAGGCGGCGTCCCGCACATCCGTCTTGGAAATCATCTGCAACGTCCTACTGCCAAGCAATTGAAGCAACTTCTTGGCAAAGCCAAATTCCGGATGATCCACAATGGGTCGGCAGCCCACCACCAGATCCGCCTTGCGTTCCAGAATGGGTTGGAGGAGTTTGGGGATGTCGGCGCCGCAGTATTGATTATCGCCGTCGGTATTCACCACAATATCCGCGCCGTGCCGCAACGCGTGATCCACCCCGCGCCGGAAGGCGTTGGCCAACCCTTGCGTGGTGCCCATGCGCAGAACATGCTCCACGCCCAAGGAACGCGCAACCTCGGCGGTGCCATCCGTGCTGCCGTCGTCAACCACCAACCGTTCAATCACGTCAACCCCCTCGATCCGCGTGGGTAAATCACGCAGCACCTGCGGCAGGGTTTCCGCCTCATTCAAACACGGTATCTGTATAATCAGTTTCACGGATGATTGCTCGTGGGCGTTACAATGCAACGCCCCCATCAAAGTCGCAACCCAAAAATACGATCCAAAAACCATCCCAGGGCTGCATCAAGCGCGTTGGTGCGTTACGAATACTACGAGGTGGGCAGGGTGTGTGGCTTCGTACCCCCTCACCTCTTTCCTCTCCCTCGGGGAGAGGAGGTCATTATCCGGCTGAGGGAATCGACTTAATCGCTTCACTTTCTTTCGGGTAATTCCGCGGCCATGGGAACACCCGAAGCGCGCGACACGGGCGCTGGATCGCGCCCTAGTTCGTTTGCATTTGTTTGATCATTTTCTCCGCCGCCAGCGCGGTCTCGTTATCCGGGGCCGCCTTGCGGATATCCCGAAGCCTTTTAAGTGCTTCTTCCGTTTCGCCCATGAGCGCTTGATAAATAGAATAGTTGATGGCGATCGCCATTCGTTCCGACGGCGGAACTTGATCATTCATCATGTCGCTGAGGATGCGAAAAGGCTCCATCGCTTGCACCAAATCCTCACGGTTATTGGACAGGAGAATCCGGATTACCGCTTCACCATGGCAGGCCATGCGGGATTTGGGATCCAGTTTGCGCGCCATCTGGAAAGCATTCAGCGCGCGGTCATTGCGTCCCAAGGCACGCAGCGACTTGGCCAGGGCCACGTAATTGCGCACTGTGGCAGCGACTTTCACCCGCGCTTCCGCCGCCGCCACCAGATCCGCGTAACGCTCACGCTCAGCCAAAAAGGCCATCAAGGGATCCCAAGCCCCGTCCCGTTGTGGCGTCAGGCTAATCGCTCGCCGCAAGTGTCCTTCCACGGTGGTTCCACCCTCTTTAAAAAAAGCCATTTGGATCGTCCCTAACGCCTCCTCCGCCTGGGCTGCATTCGTGGGATTGGGGTTTTGACTGAGTTGTTCCAAGCGGCACAAGTCCGCGCGCAGGGCGCTTTGCTCACCCTCCGGCAACGTGGCCAAGACCAGCCCGCGCTGAAAGGTTTCCTGCATGGAATTGGTACCCCGCCGCAGGCTGGCTTGGAAGCAAGCCGCCATGGCCGTGGTGATGATGATTTTGGGATCGCTGGGGCTTAATTCGGCGGCGCGCCGCAGATCTTCCAAATTCCCCTCGGAGACCAGCGCGCTGCTCCACATCATGGGATCAAACTTTTCGCCATTTGCCACGCGCAGCACGACACGTGTCATATCGTTGAGTCCGCGTCCCTTGGTGCGGCTCAAGTACGCCTGCGGCTCCGCCGGCGCAAGCGCCACAGTTTTACCCAGCCCGGCCTCGGATTCCTTAAGCAGGGACTGCGTCTGTTCGATTTGGTCGGCGGTTGGTTTGAACGATGGTAGCTGGTATAAGGCGCGTTCAAACGCCAACCCCTTTGGCAAATGTTTGATCAACGTGCTCATCGCCCGCTCGCTTAAAAAACGGGCGAAGGCCGACCATGCTTGCCAATCTTTAGGACCGGCACGGACCGCCTGGCGCAGGCGGACCTCCGCTTCGGTATCTTGCCCCACACGGCTGAGACACTCTCCCAGGTGCCAAAGCACCTCCGGGTTTTCCGGCTGTTTTTCCAAACGTTCACGCCACAGTGCAACAGCGCACACCGTGGCGTTACTGGAACGAAGGCCATCCTCCAGTTCATCATACAGGTTACCCAATCGTTCCTGGAGCAAGGCATCCTTGGAATCATCCTTCAATCGGGCAGTCACAGCGGCTATTTCCACCGCCAGATCCGGTGGGCTTTGCAGTAATTGAATGCCTTTCCGGGAATGGATGTTAAATCCCACGGTGAACTGCAGTTGGGGCAATTCCAAGAGCTTTTTCAGCGCCTCTTCATCCGCCGGAGCTGAAGCACCCAGCAGGCTGATCGGCAGAAGCATCAGCGCCAGCAGCCACTGACCAATGCGACGGCCAACGGCCCCCCACCCTGCCCCGCTCTGGTTAGCTGACGAATGTTGGGTTTCGTTCATACGCCGTTCTGCGCGCCACCAAACGCCATTTCGCGCGTTAACGTGGTGCCGGCGCGGCATTGCCGGTCGCCGTGCGCGCAAACGTCACCGAATCCTTATAACGCTTGTTATCCGCACGGATGCGGGAGGTCAGGGTCTTGCCGATGGCGAACAACAAAGGCGCCGCCAACGCCGGGGCTTCCTTGAGCAGCTTTTCAAAGGATTCGGCGGTCACTTTCAGAAGCACGCTATCTTTATTCGACACGACATCCGCCGAGCGCGGACCGGAATCGAAGATGGAAATTTCCCCAAAAAACTCACCTGCCGCAAGGGTGGTCAGGATGGTTTCCTTGCCGGAGATCATGAGGCGCACGCGCAGTTCGCCATCGAGGATAAGAAACATGGCCTCGCCATGATCGCCCTGTTTCACGATCTCCGTCCATTGCCGGACGTGCTGGACGTCCATGTAGTTCATGAACAGAGCAAGCTGATCATCGGACATTTCAGCAAAGACCTTGACGCGCCGGAGCGCCCCGGGCTTGATGCCGTGCAGCGTGCGCACTCCGGTCGTTTCGGGATCGGCGGCATGGGCCGTACCGGCACCACCGCCCTTGGAACGGAAAAACATGGCGAGTTCAGGCACTTTGGCGGCTTTGCGCCAGACATCGCCTTCTTCACAGTAAATCCAAGTGTCAGCGGTAATCCGCTCTTCGCGAATCCAATCCACCAGCATAGGCAATTCAACCGGCCCGTAAACAACGTTGTCCACGGCCCAAATTTTATATACGGCAGCGCTATTATCCTGCATACCTCGAATCAAGTGAGCCCATCTTAGCCTGCCCAAACTACCAAATAAAGTCGAAAATGCAGCGGAATCGCCCATGAATAAACCAAGCGCTAAATAAGGCCACGAAGAAAGGCAACGACGACTTTTGCCAAAAAACGTCAACCACGGCATTGTCAACTGACGAGGGCGCGCAACGCTGAGGAGATGAACCAGCTTTGGGGCGCGGTTGGTCCTTAAGTCGCCGTTGCTTGGTTACCCTTGAACTCTTCCGCATGATAAGAGCTGCGGACGAGCGGACCACTGGCGGTATGAGTGAAGCCCATTGCCTGCGCTTGGCGGGCGTACAAGACGAATTGTTCCGGGCGAATGTACTCGCATACCGTCAGGTGCTCGCGCGTCGGTTGCAGGTATTGCCCCAGCGTCAAGATATCGCAGCCCACCTGGCGCAGGTCAGCCATGGCTGCCAGCACTTCTTCCGGGGTTTCGCCCAAGCCGAGCATTAAGCCGGATTTGGTGTAGATGCCCGATCCGCACTTGGCCCTCACTTTACGCAACACGCTCAAGGAACGGTCGTACGTGGCGCGATGCCGCACGCTGGGAGTCAACCGCCGCACCGTTTCAAGGTTGTGATTGTAGATTTCCGGGCGCGCCGCCAGCACCGTTTCAATGGCGTCGTCTTCTTCGTGAAAATCCGGCACCAGCACTTCCACAATGATGCCGGGATTCAAATGCCGCACCGCTTCAATGGTCTGGCGAAAATGTGCGGCACCACCATCTGCAAGGTCATCACGCGCCACGGCTGTAATGACGACGTGGCGCAGTCCCATGCGGTGCGCGGCTTCCGCCACGCGAAAGGGTTCCGCCGGATCAAGCGGCAGTGGTTTGGCGGTGCTGATGGCACAAAAGCCGCAGGCACGTGTGCAACGGTCGCCGCCAATCATAAAGGTCGCAGTGCCTTTGCTCCAGCACTCCCAATTATTCGGGCATTTGGCGCTTTCGCAGACCGTGTGCAGTCGCTGACCTTGGAGAAGTGTCCGCGTTTCCGCGAAAGCGGGCGTCTGCGGCAGTTTCAAGCGCAACCATTCAGGCAGGCGTTGCCGTCCGGGCGTGGCGAGCGAGGTTTCCGTCATGGCTTCCATGCTGATAAATAGTATTGCTTCATTGCTTTCACCACACACGACGCAGGGTGCCACTCAAAGCGCGTAACCGTGCTCTTTCCAGAATAGTTCCAACTGGCCGCAATCAAAATCCGCCAGTATGTGGCCATCCACCTCGATGACCGGTGCGAGCGTTTGCTGAGTCAACTTGAACATTTCCTGGCGCGCAGCCAGGTCTTGGGAGACATCCAAGGATTGATACAGAATGCCGCGTTGGTTCAACCACGCCAGGGCCTCATGGCACCAAGGGCAGTACGGTTTGACAAATAATCTCACGAGTTTCGGTTTCATGGACAAAAATATTCGATTCAGGTTTCGGTGATCACAGTGTCGCTGTGTTCATACGCCGGCGCGCAACAACAGAGCAAGCATAGTGTAACTTTGCCGATGTTCCAAAGTTTGTGTTTCCGGCCCGGGGGAATCGCAATTGCGTCGCCCGCCACAACGGTTCGTTCCTCCAATTCGATACGCATGCGCCCAGTGCCTGCGGTGATGTAATAAATTTCCTCGGTGCGGGCATGATAATGCTCCATCGTGCTGCCACCCACCGGCACCCGGGCCTCGGCCAGGCTCTGGTTGCGAATGCCCGAGTTTCGATGGGCCAGCAATTCACGGATTTCCGAACCATCTTTAGTGATGAACGGCGCGACTGCGGCCAGGTTGAACAAATCCATGCGCAAACATTAGCCGAAAGCTGGGGAAAAGAAAACGGAAAACACCGCCGCCTACCGTTGGTACAGCGGCAGGTAATGATACGGCATGGCCAGGATCATGGTGTACACAGCGGTGCAATACGTGGGACCCACCTCGCGACCGCGATCCTGTTTGGGGTCCCAATAGGTTTTGTCACCATCCTTGGCGGCCGCTTCCAGCAATATCGCTTTGATCCCGTTGTACCATTTTTCCCAGGTCTCACCACCAATCATGTATTGCGCTGGAGCCGCGTAGAAATGCCCGTACGTAAAATATTCCTTATGCTCGTTCTTTTTGGTCATAGCATTGAGCAGGTATTCCGAGCCGGATTTAACCAGGGGATCGTCGTATAACCCGCACACTTGGAGCGAATAAATCGCCGCCGCCGTGCGTGCAAAACCGGGCGAACCATTGGGCTGATAACAGAATCCGCCGGAACGTTTGTCGAAACAGCGCTTCACATACTTGACGGCGTCATCAATGGTGCGCTGCGGCACTTCCAGCCCGGCATTCTTGGCGGCGCGTACCGCCACCACGGACAGGACGGTTACCGAAACGTCGGCATCCTTGGCAACGGGCCGATAGCGCCAACCACCTTCGGTGTTTTGCGAGGAAATGATCACCCGGATCATCCGTTCGAGCTTGGTCTTGATGGCCCCGGAACGGGTCTGGCCGTAAAGCTCCGCCAGCGCAATCGTGGCGATCCCATGCCCATACATGTACTGGCCATCCTCGCGCTTGCCGATGATGCCATCAGGCTGCACTTGGTCGAGAAGGTAGTTCATGCCTAGGGCAACCGATTTGCCGAACTCGCCTTCGCCCGGCAATTGGCCCGCCGCCAGGAACGCCATCAGTGTATAACCCGTCATGGCCACCCGCCGGCTGGATTCCTCGCCGGAAGTCCCCCAAGAACCGTTCGGAGATTGTTTGGACACCAGCCATTTCAACGCGCCATGAATCGTTTCCTCGGTTTCCTTGTCCACGATGACCGTATCGCGTCCACTCGCGGCGGATTTTTCCTTGGTGCCGTTGTCGGCAGCAAGAAGCGAATGCGGCAGGCATAGCGTTACCGCCAAGGCGAGGCAGGCAAGAATGTGTTTAAATCCGAAATCCGAAATCCGAAATCCGAAACCCGAACCTGACATTGCACGAGTACTCTTTTCGGCATTCGGAATTCGATCCGCACAATTACCGATAATCACCGGACAGCTCCAAGGCATTGCAAGACCATTCATCATTGAACTGGTTGTTTTAGCGTCGGCTCGATTCATCGGAAAGATTCTTTAAATACTGTTCCACCATCGGACCGTACTCCTGGGGATATTTTTCGGACTGGGATTGCATGATGGCCGCCCGATCCCGAGCCGGTAAACCCAGAAATCCACTACTGCCGGAAACCTTGCGTTTTTCACCTTGGTCCCCGCCTTTGCCGTCAAAGTTCCCTTGATCGCCTTTGGCTTTTTCAGGCGGAGTGCCGGGCTGGTTTTGCGCCTGGGCTTGTCCCGGTTGTTGTGCTTGTTGATCCTGCTGACCTGGCTGCTGCTGTCCCGGTTGTTTGTCTTTGGCATCCGGTTTGCCCGCTTGGTTCTGCTGCTGTTGCTCCTGCCCCTTCGGGTCATTTTGCGCCATCTGCTGATTGCCCGCTTGCGCCATGGCCAAGGCAGCGGAAGCCTGGCTGAGCGCGGCCTGCGCTTGCTCGGCTTTTTCCTGGGCTTTCGGCGCGTTCTTCGCTGCCGCCTCGCCCGTGGCTTTGGCGAGATCATTTTGGGCTTGTTGCAACGCGTTCTGGGCGGAGGGCGGCAGGTTTTGCGTGGTGGCGGCATCGTTGGCGGCTTGCGCGGCATTTTCCAGGTTCTTCGCGGCTTGCTGCATCGCTTGATCCGGCGTGGGCTGATTGGCTTGTTGCTGGGCCAACTGCTGGGCCTGTTGTTTCAAGTCATCCTGTTGCTTGGCCAATTGTTCCATGGATGGCTTGGCATCCGCCTTCGCATCTTGGGCTGGCTGCTGGGCGTTGTCTTTCTTTTGCTCGGCATTCTGCTGATCTTGAGGCTTCTGTTGCTGGTCGGCCTTGGCCATGGCATCCTGCGCCTTTTGCATGGAATCCACGGCTGCCTTCACATCGTTCTTGGCCAGTTGATCCGCCGCCTGTTGCGCTGCCTTTTGAGCTTCCTTGGTGGCATCCTTGGGCGAGTCCTGTTGGTGTTTGGCCAGGTTATCCGCGATTTCCTGCTGCTGTTTTTGCAATTGGTCTTTCTGGTTTTGTTGGGCCATCTGGTTCATGGCCTTGTTAATTTCTTCCTGGGCCTTTTCAATCTTGGATGCCGCTTCCGCCAGTTTCTGCGCGTTATCCTCGGGGCGCTTCAAATCATTCTTCAATTCGTTCAGGCGAGCTTCAAGGATCGCCTTGGCCAAAAACAGGTTGGCCAGCGCTTGGGATTGCTCCGGCTCGGATCCTTTGACGTCGGTTTGCGTCAGCTTGGCTCTGGAATCATTCATATTGACCACCGCGTCGGCAATGAGTTTGGCCGCAGTAGCCACGTTGGTGGCGACGATTTGCTGCAACTCAGAGGTGTTCGCCGAGAGCTTGGCCTGGGTCTCGGCCAGCGGCGCGGTTTCCTGCTGAATCAAATTCGTGCGGGCACCCAGTTTGGCGGTGGTGAGTTGCAGGGCCTGTTGTTGCTTGATGATTTCCAGCAACCGCTTCAGGGAATCATCATCCTTGGTCAGCTCCTGTTCGGATTTCTGCAACTTCTGTAATTCCTTCTGTAATTCCTGTTCCGCCCGGGCCAGGGCATCCAACGCGGCCTTCTGCGCCTCCGGCGAATTCACCTGTTTGCGCAGGCTTTTCTCGGCTTTGGCCATCTGGTTGCCAGCTTCGCCCAGTTCACTGGAAGCGCGTTCCGAGACCTCCGCCGATTCGGCTTGAACCAATTGGGTTCGCTCTTTGAGCGTTCCCTGTTTTTCGCCGCACAATTTTTCCAGCAGCCGTTTATCGGCTTCCACCGCCGCCGATTCTTCTTTCAGCTTGGTCTGGTCCACAATCAAAGCACGCACCTGCTTGAGCAGATCCTGCACCCAGGCGAGCGCATCCTGTTCTTTTTTCGCGTCCTCTTCCGCCTTGGTTAATTGTTGTTTCAATTGCGCGCGGGCTGATTCCAGACGGTCCAGCGCAGCTTTTTCCTCCCGTTTAGCCTCACTACCCCGCCATTGGGCTTCCTTGTGGGTCAATACCGCATGGGCATCCTGCATCTTGCCGACGGCTTCCTTCAGCGTTGCGGCGGCGCTCGGAGCGCTGTTCAAGACTCCGTCCCGGATGGTATCGGTGCGGTCGCTCAGGCTGAGTTGACGTTCCGCCAGTTCCGCCGATTCCTGGAGTTTTTTACCCAGTTGCTCGGTCATCTTGATGATCGCCGTTTGTTCGATGATGGCTTGTTCCAATTCGCGGAGGGCGCGTTTCAAGGCATCCACCACATCCTTGGGCGGGGCCAATTGCTGGGAGATTTCGCGCAACAAATCGCGCCCGCGTTTTTCCATGCCAGCAGCACTGAGGATGCGTCCGCCGTTCAGATCGGTCAGCGTGGCTTCCAGATACGGTTCCAGCCGGCCATTGGTGGCCAGGTGTTTGGCGGCTTTGGCGCGATCCATGCTGGCGCTGTCCGCCTGCTTAATTAAGTCATCCAAACGTGCCAGAGCCAGTTTAACCTCATCGCGAATCGCCTCTTGATTAATGACCTGCTGGCGCCAGGGAATTTGCTGGGCTTCCTCATAACGATCCACGGTTTTGCCGCGCACCAGGGATTCCAGCCAAATGGCCTCTTTCATATTGAGGTTTTGGCGTTCAGCCAATTGAGCAAAGCGCATGGAGAGATCGAATAACGCCTGCTGCCGCTTATACTCATCCATCAGTTGCTTCAGCTTGACGATGATGTTTTTCTGGCCGGAATCCGCATCCAACAAGCGACGCCGGGCGGCATTGGGATCCGTGGCACTACGTGCTTCCTGTAGCATGTCCACAATCTTGGCCATCTCCTTCTCACTCAGGTGTCCCAGCACCGACTGAATGGATTTGAGCACCCCCACGTCCTCGCCTCCGATACCGTTGCGCTCAAATTCCCCCACAATCGCCGCCAGTTGGTCATTCACGCGCTGCGTGGTCGAACGGATTTGCTGTTGTTTCAATTCACTCTGGAGAATGCGGTCGCCGCCCCCGGCCGCTTTGGCCGATGGGCAAAATACCAGCGTCATCGCTGCTGCGAAAAGCGCGAGGCCGAGTAATATTTTTTTCATAATTGCTTTGCTGACTGCAAAAGTGACGCATTTTAACCGGCCTCGCAATGACTTTCTTTCCCGCCTTTTTCCATCGGGCACATTGCTTAAACTCAGAACACCGCATCTGCGCCGAATAATTTGATACCATTGGGGATTGGCG
>JBAXGN010000095.1 GCA_037139415.1 Verrucomicrobiota bacterium
AGTTGAGGAGTTGAGGAGTTGAGGAGTTGAGGAGTTGAGGAGTTGAGGAGTTGAGGAGTTGAGAGGGTGGCAAAAAAAGCCGGGCGATTAAGCCCGGCTTTGTGTTGGTGTGCATTCCGCATCGCTGGACGCGTAAAGTTTAGGTTATGGCACCGAGGCACTCCCGATCCGGTAGAACTTGAAGCCACCGGTCGCCGCCGCGTCTTGCAATACTTGCGGTCCGGTCACGTTCGTCACCCCAATGATGAACTGCCAGGTTCCTTCCGTCAGGCTGTCCCGTGCTTCCAACCAGTACGCCCGGTTCGGCTCCGCCGTCACCGTCGTCTGGAATGTCTCCCCGGCCACGATCACCATCGGGCTCTCGATCAGGTAGCTGACCGTCACCACCGCTGCTGTCCCAATCGGGGACAGACCGTGTTGGTTGGACACGATCAGCGTATAAGCCCCCGCGTCATTGAACTTCAGCCCCGTCAAGTTCAGGGTCGGTGTGGTTTGACCAGCCAACAGGTTCGTCGTGTTGTGGTACCAGCGGAAAGCCGCCAGATTACAGTTATCCGCCAACCCCACCGTCCTGCTGAAGTTCGTCCCTTGCAACAGCGTCACGTTGGTCGCCACCACCGCCGGGCTGAACCCTGGCAACCGGCTATCGGTGACTTTCAGATAGACCGGGCCAGCGATGGCCGTGCCCAACGCGTTACTGACGATGACGTTGTAGTAATCGCCATTGTTGGCACAGGTCACCGCCGAGTTGGTCACCCCGATATTGGTGCTGACGACGGCGGTGAAGTTCGAGTTCTGATACCAAAGGTAGTAGAGTGGCGCGGTACCCGAGGCACTGACGATGAAGTTCGTCGCACTGCCCACTTCAACAGTATTGGTGGGTGAGGGCGTAATCACGAGGCCGCTGGGTGCCCCGGCACCGGCGACCGGTTGCACCAGAACATACAGGTTTTTCACGGTATAAAGGGCGGCATTATCCGAGAAGGTCCAATCCACATTCACAGCATTGGTGGAATTCCCAATCCCAATCCCCAACGTGCCGTTGAACCGACTGATGGCAAAGAGCACCTGACCAGTGCTGCCCGCGCCGTAATTATGAATCTGCATGGACCCGTGGCCATTGGCCGGAGTTGTACCCGTGCAGGTGTCATTCCAATCGTAGGCGGTGCCGCTGCCAGTTGGAATGAGTGCCGTGGTGCCCGACGCATAACTGTTGGGCCAGAATTCCATGTTGCCGGTGGTGATTCCCTCGCCCTGGACAATGCCCGGCACGCTGGAACGCACGTTCATGTTGGTCACCTTTTGTTGGAAAATGGCTCCGTTCGGATAATCCGGCACGCCGATCTTATACACGTTGTTCGTAA
Organism: Verrucomicrobiota bacterium; assembly: GCA_037139415.1. Taxonomy (NCBI): domain Bacteria; kingdom Pseudomonadati; phylum Verrucomicrobiota; species Verrucomicrobiota bacterium. The sequence continues at coordinate 1,365 of JBAXGN010000095.1, forward strand.
AGGGATCCATGGAAACGTAGATCCAGTTGGTCGGTCCGCCGCTGGTCGCCAGCTCCAGATAATAGGCAACCCGGGTAAAGTTACTGGCCATGCTGCGGTTGTCCGTGCTGTACGTGGTGCCCAGTGTTTGCCAAGTGCCGGGAGTTACCGGCAGATTGACACCCAAAACGACCAGGAAATTCGTCGCTTCCGGCACGTTAGCGGTAATCTGCGGGAACGGCCGGGTCACCAGAACGGTGGAATTTGGCACAATAACATTCGCATTTACAGAGCGATCCCGCACATTATTGACCGTAAGGGTATAGGTGCTGAACAAATCCAGCGTGGTGGTGGTCAACACCACCTCATAAGAATTGGTGCTCAGCGCGGCCGCCAGGATATTAACCCCGCCACTCAGCGTGAAGTTGGTGGGATTCACCGAGTCATCCCTTAACCCTTCACTAAAAGTGACGGTGATGTGAGTGCGATCAAAGCTGCTGCTCGCCTTCACCAGCGTGGGCGGATTGGTGTCGTTTTGGAGGACATACACCTGAAGCCGTTTCACCGAATAAGCCGAACCGTTGTTCGCAAAGGTCCAGTCGGGATTGGCACCAGTGCTGGTACCAATGCCTATGTCAGTCGTGGCTCCGGCAGATCCCCAGTCATTAAAAGCGAGCAGCACCTGCGGCACAGAGATACTATGAATTTGCATGCAACCATAAGTGCCAGCCGTAAACTGGTCGCCCCAATCGTAAAGGGTATCGCTGGCACCCGGCACCAGCATAATATTGGTGGAAGCATAGTTGCTCGGCCAGAATTCCAGATAACCGCCAGCCATCGCGGTGCCTTCCATAATACCAGATACGCTGGAGACCACATTCATATTGGTCACATAACGTTGGTAGCTGGCACCGATACCGGCATTCGGCACCCCCAGTTTCGTGGCGTTATTGGTGAAGGGATCCATCGAAACCCAGATGAACTGCAGCGGACCATTGGTCGGCTGCAGTTCGAGATAATAGCCAACACGGCTGAATTCAGTCACCCCAGCCGCCGTGTTGTATTCATAGGGAACTCCATTTAAATACCCCACCGTATTGGAAATATACAACGAATAGATCAGGGTGAAATTCGTGGATTCTGCCACATTATTGGTGACACCAAAGGTCGGCGCTGCGCGGAACGTAACGGTGGAATTGGGTGCAATCTGCAAATGGCTCGTGGTGAGGTCTCGAATATTATTATTGGTCACCGTGTAAGTTTGGTTGGGCGTCTGGAGCGTGGTGGTCAAGGTCACATCCCGCCGATTAATCGGCTCAATGGCGGCACTCAGGATGCTCAATCCGCCACTCAGCGTGTAGTTGGTCAATGCCGTCGCATCGTCCGGCAACATCGGTTTGTTAAAGGTCACCACCACACTGGTCCGATTCGACGCACCAACGGCTTTGACAACGATGGGCTGGTTGGTGGTGCCACGCGTGCTGATCAGGTTGGTGACATTCCCAAACCAATTCGTCGCCATTTTGTTGTACCCAAGCTGTCCTGGATGCAATTGATCCGGGAAATCGGTCAACGGAATGGCGCTATATAGGTCGGTAAAATAAACCTGACGGCCCAGCGCCGCCTGTTGGGCAACAATAATGGGCACCATCGGGTTGAACGTCGTTTGAATCTGCGTGTTGTACGGCTCCCCACGAACGGTCAGGTTAGCGACCACAATCTTGATGTTGGGCCGGTTGGTGGCGATGCGCGAGATCAAGTTGTATAGCCGGTTCGTGGCATTGGGAGTATCATAGCCCTGCCCATAGTCATTCGTGCCAATGAGCAGGAGCAGGATGTCCGGCTCATCAATCGCACTGAAGTCGGCGAGAATGGTACTGTCAATCTGGTCAATGCGCCAACCGCTGTGGCCTTCATGATAGAAGGTTGGCCAACCTGCGGCAGCATTGCCATTCTGGGTACCGACAAAATTCACGTTGTAACTCGCATTCGTCAGGAGCTGATAGAGCATGTTGCGATAACCACCAGCGGCTCCAGTACCATAGGTAATAGAATCGCCCACCGGCATAATGCGAATCGGCGGGAAAGCCGAGCCGCCTACGGTGATCGTAGCCGTGCTGGTAGCGACGTTATTGGAGGAATCCGTGGCGGTGATGGTCACCGGGGTTATTCCCAATCCGACCACGGTCCCTGGCAAAGGACTCTGAATGAGAATGACGGGATTACAATCTGCGACCACCACTTCCCCGCGGTAATCCGGAAGGGTCAGATGATCGGTGTCATCCGGCATAACCGCACGATTGGTCAAACCAACGATAAAGGCAGGGGCAATGGTGTCTATCACCGTCAGCGTCGCCCAATCGCTGGTCAGGCTGCCCGAAGAGTTGGTAACCGTCACGCGATAAGCCCCGGCATTAGCAGGACTCACCCCGATCAAGACCAAGGATTGGTTCGTGGCGTTGGGAATCGCGTTCGCACCAAAATACCACTGGTAACTCAGAGGGATGGTCCCATACGCCGCAACTCCAAAAGTGGCGTTGCTGCATTGCTGGACCGTCTGATTGACGGGCGGGACGCTGATAGCCAAATCGGCATTACTTACCACCGCAAGCGTGCCGTTAAAGGCGAGCCGGTTGGTATCCCAGAGCAATCCGGGATCCAGCGGCGGCAGGACCAAGACAGCCGGGAAACCGCCATAGTTCGCCGCGCTAAAGAGTTTAAAGGAATCTCCCGCAACCAGCGGATCACCGTTGGTATTGATGATCAAGGTGCCACCATAAGCAACCGTAGTCATCCCGGTCACCGAGTCACTGGTCGGGATGCCACCTGGCTTGCTGATATTCATAATATTGGTGCCATTCAAGGTCAGGCTGTTATTAATCGCCAAGGCGCCGTTAGGAAGCAGGGTGGCGCCGTTGCCCACCACCACCGATCCGTTTACCAAGGTGTTGGTGTTGCCCTTTAAGGTTTGCCCGCTCACCAAAGTCAACGTTCCATCCGTGCGCCCGGTAACCACCAGTGATGCGCCGAAGGATAGGTTAATGGCCGGACTGTTAGAGATGGATCCAACCCCAGTCAGCGCCAGCGAGCCATTTGAAATGGTGGTTTGCCCGCTGTAAAGATTGATGCCACCGAACGTAAGCCGTCCATTGCCGGTCTTGGTCAAACCACCGGGACCACCGATAGGACCTGACAGCACCATCAACCCATTCGTGCTCGGAGTGCTCACGATGGAATTCACATTCAACGTGATGGCATTCGTCACCACAACATCGTGGAAGAGGAAGCTGCCATCACCCGGATCGGTGAAACTCGAAAAATAGGCGGAGTTGCTCACACCACGCCCCTGCAGGTCAATGCCCAAGCCTACCGGCCAGCCACCCTGAACTCCCAACCCACCGGATCCATTATAGACGCGCAAATCAATGGGACAGGCCCCAGCACTCAGCGGCGGCGTGTTACTGGTGGCATAGAAAGTGTACGTCCCGTGGTACATGACGACGTTGGTACCCAGCTTCGCATAGCCGTAATCATCGAAAGCTTTGCTGATTGTCCAGACCGTGTTGTTCGTCAGCACATTCACGTAGCCGCTATATACCCAAGTACGGTAAACACCCGCCACGGGACCAAAACCAAAAACATCGGCAGGGAGCGTTGATAGCCGGGTGGCGGATAGATTCACCGTTCGCGCCGGATTCAGGGTGGTGATGTCCATGGCCGTGCCATTGGTAATATTCCCTTCAAGCAAACCAGCCGTGTCCAACACCAGTGTTCCACCGTTCAAACTCACCGGGCCACGGCCCAATGCATTCTGATGCCGGACCCCCAACATACCATTACTGACCACGGTGCCACCGCTGAATGAATTGCTGGCCGCCAAGACGAGGGACCCTGCTCCCAACTTGGTGAGCGCCAAAGCATTGGCGGCGCCGTTATCGTTGATCTGACCCAGGAACGTGCTACTGACATCCGCCGCGCCAACCTTTAACGTTGCCGGCGCGGCGGCACTATTGGTCACCACGCCCATCGTGTACGCAGAATAGGTGCCCTGGAGGCCATTGACGGTCACCGTATTACCTTTCAAATCCAATGAGATCGGACCATTGGTGGTTCCTTCCATGCGGACCAAATTGGAGAGAGCACCGGAAACGCCAAACGCGAGGGTTCCGTTGGTGATAACGGTTTCACCACTATAGGCATACGCGCCGATGCTTCCCAAGGTAATGGTGCCCGCACCACTCTTGATCAAGGTGAGCACACCACCACCGCTATTTGAAATGCTGCCTGCATAAGCCGCGCTGCCGCCAGCATTACCCACAGTCAAGGTCACGGGCCTGATATCCGCGTTATCCACCAACCCGCCACCATTGAGGGTATTGATGACCAGATTATTACCCTTTAGGTTCAATACACCATTATTGGTGATATCGTTGATGCGGCTGCCTAACGCGGTGTTGGTGGCCAAGGTCAACGTGGAATTTTTAATCACCACCGGGCCGGTGAAATCGTTGGTGGCATTATTAATCACCAATCCGCCGCTCAACGAAGCAGCCGCATTGGTCACGTACAGCACTCCCACCCCAGTGATTTTACCGGGCCCTTGGAAAGTATAGGTCTGATTAGTCACTTCGACGATCATGCTGGAGGGCAGATTCGTGCCCGTGATATTCACGCCGGTATTGGGAGACAAATCGGTGAACCGAGCCGGATTGCCGTCGAAATACACCGCTGGCATGTGCGACACAATGTTCGTCCATTGCCCAGTAACGGAATCCAGCCAAAGGTTGCCGCCACTGGTATTCCCATCACCCAACCAATAGATACCGCTGGTATTATTGGTGGTAAAGACCACCTGGATCGCTTTTCCAGCCACATAGTTACTGAAGTAGCCCTGATACGTGGTGCCAAACAGCACCATCTTGGTATTGGGATCGGAATTCCCAATCAGAGTGCCACCATATTTGATCAGCGTGTACGCCTGATTCAAGACATAGCCGGCAGCATTCGTAGGGTTGGGATTAACCTGAATATTGCCCGCCGTAATATCCAGATTGCCGCTCACATTGATCAGATCGCTGTAGCCAGCATTGGTCAAGTTACCCAAATCGAGATTGAGGATGCTGCCATCGCGCAACACAAGGTTGGTCACATAGATCGCCCCGACCCCGTTTGAACCAGGGTCTAAGTTACCACCGGAGAGCAATTCAACCGTGCCACCCACCGCTCCAAGACCGGCAAGATGCGCTCCATTTTCAACCAACGCCCCACCATTCGTCAGGATGCCAGTGAGGAATAAAGTGCCGTTTTTGACGGTCGTAAGGCCGGAATACGTATTGGTTGCCGTAAGTGTTAGAATGCCAGTACCCAGCTTGGTCAAACCGCCACCCGTAACCGCGCCAATGGCGGGTGTGGTGAAGCTTGCGTTACTGCCACCGCCGCCAATCAGTGTAACCGTCAATACATCGCTTAACCCATATCCCATACCAGGGCTGGTGACGAAAATATTGGTCACCTTGCCATAGGTGGAACTGCCAACCTGTAGGTCCACTTGCACAATCGCGGTGGCATTACTGCCCGTGCCGCCGCTGATTAGCACCACTGGGGCACCGAGATAGTTACTACCACCATCCGAAGGCGTTATCCCGGTCACACCGTTGCCGATCGGAGCCAGGAGCCGTTGCCCAATGGTGATATTGTTGTTCGTAGTGTCAATGGACGCGCCACCAGAATATAGGGTCACCGCACTAAGACCGCTCAAGAAAGCGGTGTTCGCAGAATAGGCTTTCACCGCGCCACCGTTGAAGTTGAGGAAGGACGGGGTCCCGGCACTGCCAACCGTGATTTGGTTGGCGATCAGCACCCCACCGTTCAGGTTGATCACGCCGGCACGATTGCCGGTGTTGAGGGCCACATTGAATACCCGGGTACCATTTCCGATGGAGTTGAACACGGCATCCGGCCCCAACAGATTGAGCATACCAAAGCTGTTCGAACTGGCAACAAAACCCATGGTAACATTGTTGGCGCTGGGCGGAGCCGACATGGAGCCACTAAAGATATTGACCACCGCGTTGCCGCCTTTCCAGCCCCAGAGAAGCCAGCCATTGGCAGCACTGACATTCACCGTGCCGCCGAATTGGTCAAATACAGCCGTGTTACCAGCGCCACCGACACTACCTCCCAAAGCTAATTGTCCGGCCGTAATCGAGCCACTGTTCAGCCGATAGTAGCCGTACCCATGATTCAAGCCGAGCGATAAAATATCCGCACTACCAGTCGCCGCTCCTACGGAGACCGCACCGGAATTTTGAACCACCACACCCACCGACCCAGTGGCATTCCCCACCAGCAATTTGGCCATAATCGCGTCATTATTAATCACCGTCACCGGGCGATCTACCGTCGCACTGCCAAGCGTCATGGTGCCGGCACCCAAACCGGTCTGGCCATTGAGAATCAATCTGCCGCCATTCACAGTCACCCCCGAACCCAACCCGTTGGTAACGCCGGAAAGAACAAGCGTGCCATCACCATTCTTGGTGAAACCGCCATTGGTTACTGCACCGGAAAATGTCGCGGTGATGTTGCTCACCGTCAGGGTGCGCGCAGCACCGGCCAAATTCACTCCCCCACTGCTGCTCAGATCGCCCGTCAAACCGGTGGCGGCGACTTCACCCAATTGAAGATTGCCGGTGATAAACACGTCGTTGGCAAACGCGCGCGCCGAGGCGCCATCTGAGGATAGTTTTCCGTTAGCCAACCCCAACAGCCCAGTGCCCAAGACATTGTCGGCGCCCAGCAGCAGCGCGCCCGCCGCGCTGTTCGAGGTGCCGCCCGAATGGGTGTTCGCGCCCGAAAGCGTCATCGGGCCAGTACCCGCCTTAATGAATTTGCCGGAACCGCTCAGCGCGCCGCTATAGACATTGGTGAAATTGCGCGACCCGACAGTCAGTGCAACAGCACCATTGGTTTCATTAAGCAGCGCCACATTGCCCGAGCCATCCAAGCCACCGATCGTATTGGCGATGGTATTGCTGAAGATCAATCCATTCGCCAGCGCGTTACTGACATTGCCAAGCACTGAGGGACCGGCCATAACCACCTGACCCGCGTTGGTAATCACCACGTCCACCGCGCTCGCCGCCGTCGTGTTGCTGAATACAAGTTGGCCATTCGCCACCGACGCCGAAAACGGAACATAGGCCCCCACAATATTGCCACCGACCAATGACTGGATTCCGCTGCCTGTTTTGGCCAGCGTCAGCAACGTGGTTCCCGTGCCAGCATGACGGCTTCGCAGATAACCGTTAAAAGTATAGTTGCCGCTGCCAGCCAGTGTGAGCGTAGTATTGGGATTAACGGTTTCATCCTCCGTTGATTCCACCACGCCATTCGCCGTCACGTCCGACAGGCCAGCCGCCTGCTGATCGTAACCCATAAATTTGATGTAACCGTATTTGCCGCTCGCGCTGTCAAAGCTGATGACGGATGACGGCGCAATTTGATTCGTCGCCCCCATGTGAATACAGTTAAAACTGCTGCCACCGACGCTGATGTTCCCCACCCTTAGATCGCCTGAAACAGCGTAACCTGGCGAAGTATTGCTAAAGATCACTTGCGGAGTTAAGGCGTTTATCGCGGAACTATTCACAATTGTCATTCCACTCAGACTATTGGCGTTGGTAACGATAATCGTGCCGGAACCACCGAAGACCAGAGTGCCATTCCCACTCACCGGTGCTGCCACCACACCAGTCACGCTCTGGCTGATGACATTCGTCGCTCCACTGAGAATCACGTTGGGGCCCGAGAAATTAGTAGTCGTGCCTTGCAGGATGCCCTGCAGGTTGGTGGTGTAGCCAGTGTAGTTATTGGCCCCCCCTAGAATGAGGGTGCCGGAGCCCGCCTTCACCAGATTACCACCAGTCCCGGTGATCGCCTGCCCCATGACGGAGGTATCACTCCGGCTGATGACCAGACTGCCGCCCCCCAACGTGATGGGCCCCGTGAAGTCGTTCGAGCCAGTATTGGCTAGCGTCAAAGCACCAGTGCCGGATTTATTCAACCCGGTGCTGCCACTAATCTTGCCGGAACCCACAAAGGTATAATTCGAGGTCGTGTTGATATTAATGGTGGCCGGCGAGACGATTCCCGGCAAATTCACCACCACGTTAGGAGCGGTATCGTCAAACACGATGTTATCGCCGTTATAGAAAAAGTCCATGGTGCCATCACCCGCCAGATTGGTTACCCCCATGGTACCATTCGCCCAATTCGTGTTGCTCGTGAGATCCCCTTGCCAGACCACATTGCTGTTAATCACTCCGCTGGCATCAAAGGTCAGCGTAATGCTATTTCCCAACTGCGCGACCGTGCAACCGTAGCGCGTCGCCACCTTCAGATTACCCACGAAGGCCGGGTCAATCGTGCCACTGGCCGTGATAATCGTATAAGCATGGTTAGCCACCACATCCGGCCCGCCGTTCAGGAAACTCACATTGGCAGTCATGGTGCCTTGGCTGGTTAAATTACCGTTCACCACCAGCAGGTCGTTGTTGGCGGCATTGGTGACGTTGGCCAAGTCCAAATTGAGATAACTATCAGCGGCAAACGTGACTGAACCATTGGTCACAATCAATCTACCCGCTGCACCCACCGGTCCAGGAGCCAAAATAGCACTAGTGCCTACTGTCACACTACCGGTCACCACGCCCGAGCCGGATAGGGTCTGGTTCACCGTTCCATTCAGCGCAAAGCCGCCACTCACTTGCGTGACATCAAAGATCGCGCCGCTCGCCACGGAAATCAACGGACTATTGGAAATGGAACCGGTGATCCCCAACGCCACGCGGCCAAGGTTAATAAGGGTATTACCGGTATAGATATTCGTGCCGGGCAGCGTCGTAAGCGCATTGACGTTGTTGATGAAATTACCCGGCCCACTGACCGCCCCCAACAAATTAAGGCCGCCCGCACCGCCCGGATTAAAGTAGGCATTGCCGCCAGCCAGATAAATGGGGCCTAACCAATTGTTGCCGGTGGTCCCACTGGCGGTATTACCAATGATGGTTCCGCCATTATTCATGGTGAGCTGCTTATACGGATAGGTAACCGTGGTTGCCGGAGTGGTCTTCAACTCCAACTGGCCGCTGTTGGTAATACTGCCCGCGCTCGAACCCAGACAATTGGTGTTATAGCAGGAGAACATGGCGCCGCTGTTGATTTGAATCCAACCGGTGAAATCATTGGTGGTGTTGAACGTTGCCCAAGCGCTCTGCCCAAACGTAGGCGCCAATTCCAGCAAGTTGACATTGCCCCGGATGTTGGCCCCCACCGCCCCATTAGGCTGAAACGCCAACGTGCTGGGTGTGCCCGACACAGAGTTGCTTATCGCGCCAGCCGTGCCACCGAGTTTACCCACCATCACGGAATAGCCTGCCAGATCTAGGATTCCGTTATTCACCACCAACGCATTGGTGGTGGCTCCCAAGGCGTAAACATTACCCACCGTTAATAGACTTCCAGCATTGTTGATGGTGACACCATTCACAAAGGCGTTTGAACCGGACAATACGAGCGCGCCGCCGTTTACCGTCACCGCTCCCCGCATCAGGTTATTCCCAGCGAGCGTCTGGATGCCCGTCCCGGTTTTTGTAAAAGCCACCAGTCCACTGGTACTGTTGATCAAGGTGCCGTAGAACGTGCCATTTGAGCTGCCATTGCCCACCGTCAGGGTGGTCGTGGCCGTATTGGTCACGTTGTCCACCGTGCCACCGCCGTTCAAACCGTTAATCGTGCTGCTAAGGCCATTCACATCCAGCCGCCCATCCACCGTCACATTGCCTTTGCCAGCCCCGTTGGGGATCGCACCCGCAATCCCGATTTTATAGGTACCCTGGCTAACCACCGTGTCACCCGCATACGTATTCCCCATCGTGACGGTCAACGTACTGCTTCCATTTTTCACCAAACCGCCATTGCCGCCGATGCCATAAGTCTGTGGGCCAACAACACTCTGCAACGTGTAGTTGATGGTGGACGAGTTGTTGGTCATCCACGCCGGAGCCACCGGACCGGCGACGTTCACCGTCGCACTGGTGCCGGTATCGTCAAATACGGCGATATTATTATTAAAAATGAAAGCACCGGCGCTGGCTGGATTGGTCCAAGCCGGCACCATGCCCATTATCCAAGCATTGGTCCCCAGCGGATAATTGCCACCCTGCCAGACCAACGTGGACGGTGTACCGGCACCACCAATGGTCACCTGAAGCTGATTCCCCACCGCCGCCACCGTCGCCGGATAATCCGAGATGATACCAATATTCTCCGCGCCCGTGATGGTGCCTTTGCATTGCAGTACGGTGTAAGTATAGGGATACGACGGCGGCGCAGTCAGGAAACTCAAGTAAAGGTAGTTCGTGCCAGTATAGGCTACGCTGCCATCCACCAACACCTGATCGCAGGTGGCCCCGCCGATCTCCACCGCCATAACGGACCCAGCCAGATTGGTCAGACTGCCATTGGTGATGATCATGGAGCCAACCACGCCTACGCCGCCCGGCTCCAGCCAGGCATTGTTGGCCACACTCACCGCGCCAGTCACCACGCCGCCACCGGCAAGGATCTGATTTTGATTCAAGGTGAATGTGCCATTCAAAGCAGCCACATCGAAAATGCTGCCCGCATTCACGGTGATGGATGCGCTATTAGAAATACTCCCAGTGCTCCCCAAAACCAAACGTCCGGCGTTGGCATTGATTACCGTGGGCCCGGTATAGAGATTGGTGCCATTGAGCGTCCAAACACCCGTGTCCTGCTTGATCAGCCCCATCGGAGCCGTGCCATCATAGATTGTCCCATTCACTGTGCCAACCATACTCCCGCCCAACTGCAGGCTGCGCAGGGTGGTATTCGCAGAGAAGGTTCCATTCATGGTCAGACTTCCCCCCAGCACAATCAATGCCGTGCCGCCACCACCACTAGTCAACGTGAAGTTGCCGTTAATCGTGTTACTGCCCGCAATGTTGGTAATCGCACCTTGCGGTTGGCTGGTCGTAAAGGAAATATTGGTGGGCAAATTAATATCAGCTCCGGTGCCGCTATTGTCCAGAATCAGACACCGATAGGGCGCATTCCCCGCAATCGTCACCGTCTTGGGGCCAACGCCCAAGCCACCGCTGGTCTTGATGGCCAAGCCACTTGCACCAGTATTGGCACCTCCAATGGTCACATTGCCCGTAAACGTACTGTTACCAGCGTTAGTGACGGTGCCGTTGCCATTCGGGTTAATTGTCAGCGTATAGGCCCCGCTAATATTACCGTAAATTGTGCCGGTGTCCCCGCTTCCCGTGGCTTCAATGGTGCTGTTACCGGTCATAATGACGTTGCTCACCGCGCCACCCGCACTAAAGCGAATCGCCCCATGATTGTCCACGCCCAACGCGCTACCAGAGATATAAACGTCATTGGTGATTTTGCCACCGGCCATCCAGAGTTCATTGCTGGCCCCCACCACCACGATATTGGAACCCACACTGGCACCCGTGTTCACCACCAAGCGATTGCCTTTGGTCGCACTGCCGATATTCGTAATCATCGTGGCCCCCTGATAGGTGTTGGCCGCAGCGAAGGTGATAGAAACCGTACCGCCATTGCCACCAGAAACAAAGCCGCCGGTGCCCGAAATAACACTGTTATACGTATAGGCACCCGCCCCCACATTGGTGAGCGTATAACTATTATTGGTGATCGCGCCGCCAATCGTCAGGGTTCCACCGCTATTTGTCCAAGCTTGGTTGGCACTCAACGTGATCGGGAGGGTAATGGTGTTGGCGCCTGCAAGGTTAGTGATACCGCCGGTCAGGTAGAGGTTGGTGCCATACAGATTGAAGTTGGTGGACATCGTGCCAAACGTGATTGATCCCAAGCTGCTAATAAACGGGTAAATGTCATTGGTCGCGTTCTTCTGAGCGGCACTCTGGGCAGCATTATTGGTAAAGAGAAGGTTATCCGTGGCAACCGGCGCGGCATTGGGAGACCAATTTCCGACCGTGCTCCACAACCCTTTGGTCACGACAGCGTTTGTCCACACCTTCTGCGCGTGCGCACTCAACGCCATGCCAAACAACAACAAGGGCAGCAGCCGCAATGCGGCAGAGGTCATTTTTGAATCGCAGTCAGCCTGGCCACCAGAGTTCACATTCTTCTTCATAATCGTATCAATTTTACCCATCGCAGAACAAGCAACCGAGACACTCCATGCACAAAGAGTGTTTTGGCCTGCTGTTCGATAAGTGAACATCTAGCAAAAAGGGCGATCCGGTGCAATAATAATCGATGTTACAAATTTATTACCGAATGCGGAAAGCGATGATGGCGTGAATGGGATATCACCCGGGCGAAGTTCAGCTACTCCGGACGCATTCGCGCAGGTAATCCCGTGATTTTGCCAGCGCTTTCGTCATCTCGTCCGGGGTTGGCTCATGATGCATGAATGGGGTGACGTAGTGCGGATAATTGATCCGGGCCAGCGCGCGCAGCCAGGGCGCGCAATCCGTCGGGCCTTGGCCCGGCAACTGGTTCACGCCATCGGCTTTTTGCCAGGCGTAGAAGAAGAGCAGTTGTTTGCCGCAAATTTCAATCATCTGCTCCACCGAGGCCCCCAACGCCTGCACATGATACGGAGCCAACGCCAGCCCCAACCGGGAATGGGTATTCAGGTCAGTAAAAGCCTTGAAGGAATCCGGGGAATCCAACAGGGCGTTACCATGATTTTCGATGGCAAGGAAGGACTGATACTTCTCGCACTGTTCGAGCAAAGGTTTCAGCGATTCCAGGAACCCCTTCATTTTAGCAGTGAGTTCAGCCGGTTTGCAGGGGCCGGCACTGCCGCGTACCGCCACGCCACCACCCACCTGCCCGAGCAGTTCCGCATATTTCGGGTACCCCCCAGCATAGACGGAAAACGCGCAGAGCCTGAGTTTATGCTTGGCCAGCAGGACCTTGAGCCCGTCCGGACCGAGGCGTTTCTGCACGTCATCCAGATGCGGACACCCGGCATGGGCCGACCAAACATCAATGGCCTCGAAGCCGAGTTCCGCAATGCGCTGGAACGCGTCTTCAACCGGCAGTTTGGTATATCCTATCGAGGATGCCGCCAGGCGCATGGTCCATTTGCTCTCAGCAGCAGCCAGATCAAGATGGGAAGCCGAGGCCGCTGCGACGCCAGCCAAACCAGCGGTGTGCAGAAAGTTACGGCGGGAAAGTCCGTGCCACATTCCGTGTTCATGCGTATTCATATAGTTGCTGGTTACCATAGCACAATGACCATCGGCAGTCGTTCAGAATTCAACAATGGTTGATTTTGAACAAGCTGACTTTCCTTGGTGTTTACTCGATATTTGATGCAGCCGTCATGACCGACGGCAAGGCGTGAAAAATCATTCCCATTCCGACGGGTTTGCCGTATATTCATCGGCAGCGCGGCCGATCAAATCATTGGCATCAGCCGAAACACATGCAGCCAAGCGATCGTCGCTGCGGGAACATTGAATCTGGTTAAAAGCTGTTTATGCAGAATCCAAAGGCAAAGGCAGGTTGGCAACACTGGCTCAGCGTTGCCGTGTGTGGTTGGGCACTCATGCTCCCGGCTCAAACTCCCGCCCCCACTGACGACCCCATCCTGGCTTGGGAAGCCTTCCAGGCCGTCGCGCGCAAACTGCCGGCACCTGCCATCTGGAAAGCGCGTCCCCCTACCCCGGAGGAGCGGGAGGAATTCAAACAAAAGCAACTGACAGCCTTGGAGAAATCGGCAGGGTTGGCGCGTGAGTTTTACACCCGCTTTCCAAAGGACCCCAACGCCGGACGCGCCCGCAAAAAGGAATGGGAGGCACTTTCAATGTTACTGCAAGCGGGACAGAGCAACCGACTCAGCCAACTGGAAACTGTGGAAACCGCTCTGCTGGCCGATACCAATTTGGACGATGAAGACCGGTTTGAAATCCGCTCCCAGGCCACAAGTCGGCAGGTCATGGCGCGCCGCAGCACCAACCTGGCACAGACGCTTGAAGATTATGAGAAAGGGGCGCGCCAGATGCTCAAGGAGTTTCCCGACCGCACCGAACCATACGAAACCCTGCTGCTGGTAGCCGATAACAGCCCCCGGGAAAAGGCCCTCAAGCTCACGTCTGAAATTGCCGCCGCGCCCAAAGTATCGGATCGAACCAAGCAAGCAGCCTTGGAACTGATGCAACGTCTGGAACTGATCGGTACCCGGCCCGGTTTCAAGCTAACGACCGCCACCGGTGAAGTGATTGACCTGGCCAAACCGCGTGGCAAGCCGGTGGTGCTGTCGTTTTGGGCCACGTGGTGCCCGGCCTGCATGATGGAGATGCCAGCACTGATGGAACTACAGGCCAAGTACGCCAGCCAAGGCGTGGAATTCATTGGCATCAACCAGGATCGTGACAAGGATGCCTTTCTACGCTACCTAAAGGATAAGGAAATCACCTGGCCACAATGCTACGATGCCGGCCAGGAACTCGCCACCCAACTGCGGGTAACCGCCATTCCCGTCTGCTACATGCTGGATAAAAAAGGCATTCTGCGTGAAATTTTGGTTGGCAAAGCCAATTTGGAAAAGCCGCTCCAGGCATTACTCAAAGAGTAGCAAACTCAGGGTTTCTTCAACTCATACCGGTCTTGTGTTTGCCCCTGCCAGTTGATAAATCGCAGGACCAGATTGGTTTCCGTGGCATCAATACGCATGGCACCGTGTTCCGCGCTATAGCGCATCGCGCTGCCCGGCACCGGTTCCGTGAAAAAAGTATCTTTTCTACCGCCACCCAAGCCATTGATAAAATACACGAGGTTATTGGTATGCACACGCTCGTAGGTGTGGTCATGCCCGCTGAGCACCACGCTGGCTCCCCATTCTGCAAACGGCCAGCGCATCTGGTCGCACTCATGCCAGTGGCTCCCATGCCAATTACCGCTGGAATAGGGTGATTCATGGAAATACACAATGCGCCACGGTGCTTTGGCAAGGGACAGACGCCGCTTCAACCACGCCGCCTGCCGCGATAAGGGTGAGTTGCCATCCGGTTCAAACGCGTCGCTGTCCACCGCGAATAATTCCACCGGGCCATGCCGGATGCCGTAGTAGCGTCCATTGCCAGGCAGCGTAAAATAATCCAGATACGGCTTGGCCATCGGCACCCACCAATCATGGTTGCCCAGGGTGGGAAAAAAACGGTTGGTCAGCGCCCCCGCGCCATAACGACCATGGTACGGCGCAATATATTCATGGTAGAACTGACCGACATTTTCATCAATTGTTTCCGCCGCGCCATAATCGTAATTATTATCGCCCACGGTAATAATCAGGTCTGGATTCCAACTTTTTACCAGGCGCGCCACGTTGGCCTCATTCGTATCGCCCGACCCATAATCGCCAATGACACCGAGGGTAACGGTCGCGCCATGAAGTGGCACCCAAGCTAGACACAGCAGAAACAGAAGGGCGACAAATCCACAGGGCACACCATGTTTTGTAGCCGTCGAGGTAAGGAGACGGACCCCGGGGATTTCGGATTTCGGATTTCGGATTTCGGATTTGCGCTCCTTGCCTCGATAGCTGCGCGGTGAGGGCGTTTCACACTGACGGTGAGAAATGCAGGCTAAACAAGCTTCAAAATTGCGCACGCTCATTCATCGCTTTCTCCATCCAGCTTTTTATTTTTCTCCCGCTGTTGGGCAAAGAACTCCCGCAGCAAAGCGCGACATTCCTCCACCCGCACCCCGGCAGTAATGGCACAGCGATGGTTAAACGTGGGAAATTGGAGCAAGTTCAACGCCCCGCCCGCCGCGCCTGCCTTGGGATCGCTCGCGCCAAAGACCACTTGCGCCAGCCGCGTGTGGACAATCGCGCCAGCACACATCGCGCAAGGTTCCTTGGTCACGTACAGTGTGCAATCCGTCAGCCGCCAATCGCCCATGCGTTCCTGGGCCTGGGTAAGCGCCAACATCTCAGCGTGGGCGGTGGCGTCCTTGAGCAGTTCAACCTGGTTCCAGGCGCGCGCGATAATACGCCCCTCGCGCACAATCACCGCACCCACGGGCACTTCCTCCGCCTCAAATGCTTTGGTGGCCTGGCGCAGCGCTTCCCCCATGAAATAGAGATCGCTCTGCAAATCAATGATCGGTTCGTCACTCATCCGTCAAACGCGTTGATATACGGACGGTTTTAACACACCGATAAACGGCAGGTTGCGATAACGCTCAGCGTAATCCATGCCGTAGCCCACGACAAACGCATCAGGAATTACGAAACCAACATAATCCGCCTCAATGGGCTCCAAACGTCGCGCTTTTTTATCCAGTAGTACGCAAATGCGAACAGAATTGGGGGCCAGCGCGTGCAATTTCTCGGTGACGCGCTTGAGGGTGCGTCCCGTATCCAGAATGTCATCCACCAGCAACACATCGCGCCCTTTGGCTTCCAGCCGGAGTTCCTTGGTGAAAACGAGCTTGCCCGAAGTAGTGCCCGCGCCGTAGCTGGACACTCCCATGAAGTCGAGCCGTAATGGCAATTCAAGATGGCGTACCAGATCCGCCAGAAACATCACCGTCCCGGTAAGCAAGGATACCACCAAGACGTCGCGCCCGGTAAAATCATGCTGGAGTTGACGGGTCAATGCGCGTACGCGCCGTGCAATTTGCGTCTCGCTGATGAGCACATATTCGATTTCCTCTCGCCAGCGAACCGGCGGCGGTAACCGGCGGGTGCCGACTTGCGCGCCCGTCGTGCGATCTTTGCCGCCACTGGCAGCGGCTTGACTGAGTGATCTCATGCGGGCAAGGTTCATCCAAAGTCGCCCGACAGGCAAATGCAAAATGCATCAACCCTGAACCACCTCGGTTGCACCAGCCGCCGACGCTTTCTGGGAAAATACCAGTTTATCCCCAGCCAGACTGACTAACACCGGTTCATTTTCGACCAGGTTGCCCTTCAAAATTTCCTCAGCCAGCGGGTCTTCCATGAACCGTTCGACTGACCGCCGCATTGGTCGGGCACCATATTGCGGGTCGTAGCCTTTTTGCACCAGAAAATCCATGGCTTTCTCGTCCAGCACCAGTTTGAAGTTCCGGCTTTTCAGTCGTTCGGTAACCTTGGCGATTTCGAGGTCCAGGATGGTGATTAGATCCGGCTTGGTCAACGAGCGGAAGACGATGATGTCATCCAGGCGATTCAGAAACTCGGGACGGAATGAACGCTTGGACTCCTCCAAAATCTTGTCCCGCATTTTTTCGTAGCTATTCTCGTCCGTGATCGGCGAGAAACCCATCGTGGATTGCTTTTTGATGGTTTCCGCACCCACATTCGAGGTCATCAGAATGATCGAGTTACGGAAGTTGACCACCCTCCCAAAACTATCCGTCAACTTGCCTTCTTCGAGAATCTGCAACAGCATGTTCATCACGTCGGGATGCGCCTTTTCGATTTCATCGAACAGCACCACGCAATAAGGACGCCGCCGCACCTGCTCAGTCAACTGGCCGCCTTCCTCGTAGCCCACATAACCCGGTGGCGAGCCAATCAGGCGCGAGACCGTGAACTTTTCCATGTACTCGCTCATGTCCAGTTGGATCAGCGACTTGGCATCGCCGAACATGGACTCGGCCAGCGTCTTGGCCAGCAGTGTTTTACCCACCCCGGTGGGCCCCAGCAACGCGAACGTGCCGATGGGGCGCTTGGGATCCTTGAGCGAAGCACGTGAACGGCGCAACGCCTTGCAGACCGCTCCCACCGCCTCGCGCTGCCCGATGATGACCTTGGCCATTTCGTCCTCCATCTTGAGCAAGCGCCGGGCTTGATCCTGATCCATGCGGCTCAGCGGAATACCGGTCCACTTGGACACCACGTGCAAAATATCCTCTTCATCCACCTTGACGCGTTTTTCCTCGCGGTTCGCCTTCCAAGCATTGATGACCCCCTCCAGCCGTTCCTTGGCCTGCTTTTCCTTGTCGCGCATCGCGGCGGCCCCCTCGTATTCCTGGGCGCGAATCGCCGCTTCCTTTTGCAACCGCAATGATTCAATTTCGGCCTCCAAATCCTTGATCTCGGGCGGCCGGGTCATTGAGGCAATCCGGGCGCGAGCACCGGCCTCATCCATCGCATCAATCGCTTTATCGGGCAAAAATCGGTCGGTAATATACCGGTCGGAAAGTTGGACAGACGCCTCAATCGCCTTGTCGGTATAATCCACCTTGTGATGGTCCTCGTACTTGGGCCGCAGCCCTTTCAGAATCAGGATGGCTTCCTCGACCGACGGCGCCTCCACCTTCACGCTTTGGAAACGGCGTTCCAACGCGGCGTCTTTTTCAATGTATTTGCGATATTCCGTCAGGGTAGTGGCGCCGATGCACTGCATTTCTCCGCGGCTTAACGCGGGCTTGATGATGTTCGACGCATCCATGGTGCCCTCCGCCGAACCGGCCCCCACGATGGTGTGCAACTCATCAATGAAAAGAATCACGTTTTTCGCCCGGCGAATTTCGTCCATCACCGCCTTGATGCGCTCTTCAAACTGGCCACGGTACTTGGTGCCGGCCACCATCAGCGCCAGGTCCAGCGTTATCAGGCGCTTTTCGCGCAAAATTTCCGGCACATTCCCGCGTGCAATCTCCTGTGCCAACCCTTCCACGATGGCGGTCTTGCCCACACCAGCCTCACCCAATAGGACAGGGTTGTTTTTCGTGCGGCGGCACAGAATTTGGGTCACCCGCTCAATTTCGTTTTTGCGCCCAATCACCGGGTCCATTTCGCCCTTGCGGGCGATCTCGGTCAAATCGCGTCCGAATGCCTTGAGGGCGGGGGTTTTTACCTCGCCTTTTTTCTCGCCCGCCTGAACGGGTTGGGCCGATTTTTCGCCGCCTTCCGCCGTCGGCTGGGTGGCTGCTTCTTCGCTGCCCTCCTGGTATTCTGAGCCGAGTTCCTTGAGAATCTCTTTGCGGGTGGCTTCAATATCCACATCCAAATTCTTCATGACGCGGGCGGCAACGCCATCCCCCTCGCGCAGCAGTCCAAGCAGGATGTGCTCGGTGCCCACATAAGTGTGGCTCAAGGCCTTGGCTTCTTTCGAGGCCAGGCCCAGCACCTTCTTGACGCGCGGCGTGTACGGGATGTTCCCGGCCACCTTCTGATCGGGACCGGTGCCCACGAGTTTCTCCACCTCCATGCGCAGCGTATCCAGGTCGAGGCCCATCTTTTGCAGCACGTTCACCGCTACCCCCTGCCCCAGCTTGATCAGGCCCAGCAGCAAATGTTCCGTGCCGACAAAGTTATGGTTAAACCGGTCGGCTTCTTTTCGTGCCAACGCCAGCACCTGTTGGGCGCGTGGCGTGAAATTGTTCATTGACTCTTCCATATCACCGAGACAAGTTGCAATCAATTGTCGGTTTTGTCCAGTATTACCCGACAAATTCTAACGCTGGGTTGGCGCTGATTTCCGTAATCCTGACCGCCGCATACCCGACTGGCATCCTCGGTTATTCATACCGTAGCGCCTCAATAGGGTCGAGTTGAGCCGCTTTGCGGGCGGGATAGAAGCCGAAGAATACGCCGATCGCAGCGCTAAAGGCAAAGGCAATAACAATGGAGTCGGTGGAAACCAGCGTATTCCAGCCGAATTTTGCGGAAAGTCCTCGCGCACTGGCCAGCCCCAGCAGAATACCCAATATGCCGCCGACCAAACTCAGGGTGACGGCCTCGATAAGGAATTGCAGCAGAATATCCCGACTGCGTGCGCCCACCGCCAGCCGCACGCCGATTTCGCGGGTGCGTTCGGTGACGCTGACGAGCATGATGTTCATGATGCCAATGCCGCCCACCAGCAGCGAGACGCCGGCAATGGCCCCGAGCAACACCGTCATGATCTTGGAGGTGGCGGTGGCCATTTCAGAAATTTCCTGTTGCGTGCGCACGATGAAGTCGTCATCCCGGCCTTCGCTGATGCGATGTCGTTGGCGCAACAGGGCAGTGATTTGGGTTTGAACGTCTTCCAGCAAGCTGGCGTCGGCAGCCTGGACGTTAAAGGATCGAAAAGTGGTTGCGCCCGTCAGCCGTACCATGGCACTGGTATAGGGGATGAGTACGACATCGTCCTGATCACTGCCCATCATGGACATGCCTTTGGAACTCAATAAACCAACGATAATATACGGGGCGCTTTTAATGCGAATAATCTGGCCGACGGCTTCGCCATCACCAAACAGGGCTTTGGCGGTGGTTTGGCCGATCAAGGCGACTTTGCCGGTGTTGCGTACGTCGGCATCGGTGAAATTGACTCCACCGGCCAGCGGCCAGGCGCGGATATCGAGGTAATCTTCGCCGATGCCAAGCACTTGCACATAGGCGTTTTGATTGCCAGCGGCGACTTGGGCGGAACTACGCACCTCGGGACTGACGCCAGCGACACCCGACACTTCCTTGCGAATGGCGGCATAATCCCCCTTGGTGAGGCTCGGCGAACTGCCAAAGCCCATGGAGAAACCGCCCCGACTGGAATTGCCGGAGAGGACCAGGATGACGTTTTGGCCGAGACTAGCAATCTGCGCTTCAACCTGCGCTTTGGCCCCGTTGCCAATGCTCACCATGGCAATAACCGCGCCGACGCCAATGATGATGCCGAGCATGGTCAACAGCGTGCGCAGTTTATTGCGGCGCAAAGCCCGCACGGCGATTTTAAGGGTGGCAAACAGTTTCATGGCGCGAGTTTAATGGCCTGCTGTTCCTGGCGGAGTTTTTCCAATTCCTGGGCGGCGTTGAAGCGGTCGGTAATGGGTTGATCCGTCACCACCCGGCCATCGCGCATGACAACTGTGCGACGACTGTAACGTGCGATATCCAGCTCGTGCGTGACCATCACGACGGTGATGCCGCGCTCGTTCAGATTCTGGAAGATGCCCATGATTTCTATGCTGGTGTGGGTATCCAGGTTGCCGGTGGGCTCATCGGCCAGCAAAAGCTTGGGCTGGTTCACCAGGGCGCGGGCGATGGCGATGCGCTGCTGCTGTCCGCCAGAAAGTTGGTTGGGATGATGGCCCGCACGATCGCCCAGACCGACGAGTTCCAACGCCTGCATGGAGCGTTGGCGTTGTTCGCGCCCCGAGATGTGTTTGCGGGAGTAGAGCAGTGGCAGCTCGATGTTTTCAATCGCGGAAGTACGTGACAGCAGGTTGAAGCCTTGAAAGACGAACCCGATCTTTTGATTTCTCAAATCAGCCAGTTCGTCGCGGTCAAGCTCCCCGATGTCCACTCCATCCAGCAAGTACCGTCCACCGCTGGGCCGATCCAGACAGCCAATGGTATTCATCATCGTGGATTTGCCGGAGCCGCTGGCACCCATGATGGCGACAAACTCGCCCGGCTGTATATCCAGGGTCACCCCGCGCACCGCGAAAACATCCACTTCACCGGTGTGGTAGGTCTTGACGAACTTATCCAATTTGACGATGGGCTCCATGGCAATCAAAACGCTGGTTACCGCGGGCGGAATCCGCCAAAGGGCTGGCCGAATGGGCTAGAACTACCTGTCGTCTTTACGGTGCCAGCAGCGGATGGCAGGTTGACGCCGGCAGCAACCATATCGTTCTCGTTCAGCCCCTCAATGACCTCGGTGTTGGTCCCATCGGTGATGCCGGTCTTGATGATCACCGGCTTCAGCACCGTCAGATCTGAGCCCGGCTTTTTGTCTTTCTCAACCAGATACACAGTGCGGGTGGCCGGGCCATCTGAAGCGTTGGCCGAGGAGTTGCGTCCACCGCCGCCTTCGGCGCGCCGTCGCTCGCGCCATTGCTGATATTTTTCGCGCTGTTCAGGCGTCAGCGTCTCCACCCATTTCTGGGCATCCTCACGGCTGGGCGGGCGGCCTTCACCCCAAGGCGGGGTGGGCAAGCCTTCCGGTCGGCTGGAGCCAGTGCTGGCGGTGGCGGTCGAATTGGTGCGGGTTCCAGCGGGCACGTTAGTGTTCACGAGCACCACGGCATTCGTGGGCGGGCGAAAGCGCAAGGCCGAATTCGGGAGGCGCAAGGTATTGGTGCGTTGGGCGGTGACGATCGTGGCATTGGCCGTCATACCCGGGCGCAGCTTCATGTCCGGGTTGCTCACCTCCACCACACTAATGTAATTGACCACATTTTGGTTGGTGATCGGTGCGAAGCGCACCTGGATGACATTGCCGCCAAACTGACGGGTGGGAAAAGCATCCACGGTGAAATTGACGCGCTGACCTTCAGTGACGCCGCCAACGTCCGCTTCCGAGACCATCGCCTCGATGCGCATCAGGCGCAAGTCATTGGCAATGGTAAAGAGCGTGGGAGTATTGAAGCTGGATGCGACCGTCTGCCCGACGTCCACATTGCGAGAGATCACCACGCCGTCAATCGGGGCATAGATGGTGGTGCGTTCGAGGTCCACTTTAGTTTTATTGATACCTGCTTCAGCCTTTTTCACGGCAGCTTGCGCCTGATGCAGGTCCGCCAGCGCTTTGTCGAATTCGGTTGCAGCCAGCAGTTGGTTGGTAAACAGCCCTCGGGCGCGGCCGTAATTGAGCTGCGCCAGTTCCAGTTCAGCCATGGCACTGGCCATGTCCGCTTCGGATTGGGTCAATACCTGGCGATAGGTGGAGGGATCAATCTGGGCGATGACTTGGCCATTGGTGACGCGGGAGTTATAATCCACCTGAATATCCGTGATAATGCCGGAAACCTGGCTGCCGACGGTAACACTCTTTACGGGGCTGATCTGGCCGTTGGCGGTGATGGACTGAATAATGTCCCCGCGCGTGATCGTGACCGTTTTATAGTCAATGACCTGGCTCACCGGCCGTTGGGAATACCACTGATAGCCCGCAATCGCCCCGCCAATCAATGCCAGCAGTACCAACCATTTAAATAAACCAAAGAGTTTTTTCATATTCTAAAAATCCGTCAACGCTCATTCCGGACAAATTCTATTCGACGTTATGAACGTGTTTTTGCACCCATGCTATTTGGCTGCGTGATCAAAATAATCCACCAGCGAATAGACCCGCTCGTTGAGCGGCTTCATGGCACCAAGAAGGTCACGGTAAAGCTCAAACCGCGCGTTGACAATGCCTTTGTTTGAATCCCGGTTCGAGGGATCGGCCTTGGTATCCTCGGGATCGTTGTCCTGATATTTGAACCAATGCCAACCCACGCAGGTCTTGGACTCCAATAACCCGAGGACAAAGTTCTGGTAAAAGTAGCCGCGTTCCTTCTGGGTCTTTACCAGCCAGCCCGCGCCGCCGGTGTTTGCCATTCCGGAATCCATTCCCTTGGCGTACCATTCCGTGATGATGCACGGTTTCTTGGATTCCGCCGTCCACATCGCCAGCATGGATGCGTCCGGTGTCCAGCCATGGTAATAATTGACGGCGACAAGGTCGAGGTAAGGCCCCGCAGCGCGAAAGAGTTCCGGGCGCTTCGTGTCGGAACCGTGAAAGCGAGAGCCGAGATACAGATGGTTGGGATCACACTTCTTAATGGCTTTGGACACGATGCGATAATAGCGGTCCGCCACCACCATGGTAAATTCAG
This sequence comes from Verrucomicrobiota bacterium, assembly GCA_037139415.1. Lineage (NCBI taxonomy): Bacteria > Pseudomonadati > Verrucomicrobiota > Verrucomicrobiota bacterium. The sequence goes on from JBAXGN010000095.1 coordinate 24,966, forward strand.
CTTCGTCGGCCGTCGCAATCTTTTGCAGGTTGGCATTTGGGCCATGCTTCTTCTGCAGCCAAGCCTTGGCGGCCTGATGGCCAGGATCCGATTCCGGAAGGGAAAGGTAACCTTTCAGCGGATCACGGCGGTAAGGCATTTCATTATCCGAGAAGTGCCCCAGCAACCAGGGATCTTTGCTGCCCTTTTCCAGGGATTTGGCCTGCTCATCGCAAAACTTCTCAAATTCGGGATCAAAAACGAAAATGCAATCACTGGGGTAACCCGTATGGCCAGGCTTTTGATAAGTGCCGCCGCGCTTTTTACCGTAGGCGCTCATGAAGTTCCAGATGGTGGTGTACGCCACGGGTTTGGAAACACCGCGCAGCGTGTCCACGGAACTCCAAGCGCCCAAACCATTGAAACCGTTCTCACGGAGCAAGGCGATGGAGCTTTCCGCCCAACGTTCGGTGCTGCCAAATTTTTCCTGGAACGCTTTCTGCGCGCCGCTGGTGCGCAACGGACTCACGGAAACCACGGCTTTATGCAAAAATAGCCCGCCGTCCGGGTCCACCAGCCACCAGCGCCCCTGAAAATTGGTCGGGTAAAAGAACCCCGTGGCTGGCAGTTTGCGCGAACTCAAGCCGCCATATTGATCCAATCCGGTATCCAGATTGGCGCGCGCGCTGGCAGGAAGGTGTTCAAGCAATCGCGTGGGGTAAGATTTCCATTCACCGCCCGGTTTGGTGGCCACCTGTACCGTGAGCGGCTGGGTCTGAGCCACACTGGCGGTAATGACGGTCAGCCACAAGGCCGGACCGAACAATCGAGTCATTGAATGCATAAACATAAGTTGAACTATCATGGCACTACGAACCAACCCTACGGATTGAAGGTTGAGAAATGGCCGTCCGGATGGTTACTGATATTCAGCCCATTCGGGCTCGTTCGCAAAAATCCAGCGGTAATACTCCGTGCCTTGCAGCCGGCTGGCGGCGGCTTCATCCACCACCACTGTGCAGCGCGGGTGCATCTGCAACGCCGTGGCGGAGATCATGGAGGTAATGGGCCCTTCCACGGCTTTGGCCACAATTTCAGCCTTATCGGCGCCCACCGCCAGCATCAGGCAGCGCCGGCATTCCAGGATGGTGCCAACGCCCATGGTGATGGCGCGGCGCGGCACCTTGTCGGCACCGCCAAAGTACTGGGCGTTTTGCGCGATCGTCATGGGAGTCAGGGCCTTGACCCGGGTGCGGGATCGAAACGCGGAGAGCGGTTCATTGAACCCGATGTGTCCGGCTTTGCCGATGCCCAACAATTGCAAATCCACACCCCCAAATTTTTGGATGAGGCGCTCATAATTGGCGCATTCGGTATCCAGGTTTTCCGCCAGCCCGTTGGGCAGATGCGTATCGCGCGGGTCCATGTTCACCTGGTTGAACAGGTGGCGGTTCATGTACTGCCGATAGGAATTGGCATCTTCCGATGACAACCCGACATATTCATCCAGATTGAAGGTGTGGCAGAGGGAAAAATCCAGTTTCTCCTCGCGGTGCTGGTGGACGAGTTGACGATACACCGCCTCCATGGTGCCGCCGGTTGCCAGGCCCAGCACCAGGTACGGGTTACTCCGTAACTCTCCGGCCGCAATTCGCGCCACCAGGCGCGCCGCCGATTCCGCCGTTGGTCTTATGATGACTTCCATAGCTGCGTGTCACTCTAGTTTATCTGCCGGGGGTTTGTCCAGTTGGCCATTCCGTCACGGCACACCATCATGTGTCTATGCGTAAACTTGATACCAGAACCGCCCGGCGTTGAAAGATAATTATTGTGGTTAAACTGGTTAGCCACGCACACCGTGCAAACGGCCTGAAGTTTTTACCAGGTCTGGCATCCGGTTTTTTGTAAAAGTTTCTTTCGTAATTTTTTTGCCATGGCCGTTTCCCAAGGTAACATGTCGTCCACATGTTGCGCTTAGGTACGCTCGCTTTGAAGTCCAACCTGTTCCTTTCGCCGCTGGCGGGTTACACCAACCTGCCATTCCGGCTGGCGGTGAGGGAACTGGGCGGTCTGGATTTATGCACGACGGACCTGGTGAACGCGCGATCCCTGATCGAGAAGCGATCCAAGGCTTTCAAGTTGATTGAAAGCCGCCCCGAGGATCACCCGCTGGCCGTGCAATTATTCGGCTCCGTGCCGGAGGAAATGCGTGATGCCGCTGGGTTGATGGAGTCCATTGGCATCGCGTCGGTGGACATCAACATGGGCTGTCCGGTGCGCAAGGTCTGCCAGGTGGGCGGCGGTTCTGCGATGATGAAGGAATTGGACCGCACTTCCGCGCTGGTGCGCATGATGGTCAACGCCGTCAAAATTCCCGTCACCGCCAAGATGCGTTTGGGCTGGGACGAGCAGAACCTCACCGCGCCAGACCTGGCGCGCGCCTTGGAGGACGCGGGGATCGCGGCGGTGTTTGTGCATGGCCGGACGCGCGAGCAGGGATTTGGCGGGGTAGTGAACCTGGCGGGCATTCGCTCGGTGGTGCAGGCAGTCCGGCAAATTCCGGTGATCGGCAACGGCGACGTGACCACACCGCAGGCAGCCAAAATGATGCTGGAGGAAACCGGTTGCGCCGGGATCAGCATTGGGCGCGGCGCGTTCTATAATCCCTGGATTTTCAACCACACCCGGCACTATCTGGAAACCGGCGAACTGCTGCCGGAGCCCGTCCTTGAGGAGCGCCTCCGCCTGATGCGGCGGCACCTCGCTTGGATGATCGAGGTATTTGGCGAGGAACATGGCTGCCGGATGTTTCGCAAGATCGCGCCTTGGTACGCGCGCCGGTTCGGCCCGGCCAACGAATTCACCAAACGGGTCACCCTGTTGCGCAGCCAGGCGCATTTCGAGGAAATCCTCGCGCATTATCTGCAATGGCGCCGCCAATTTCTGGATGACACTGGTGAATTAAAACCGCGCTTCCAACCGCCGCCACTGGTCGCCAGTTTCATGCTCGCGCCGGGCCAAGTGGCCCACAGCATTCCCGTGCCCAAGGGACCCGTGGAGAAGTGGTAACTGACGTCAGCGGCTACGGGGAGGCTGGATGAAAAACTGGACCAAAACTGGACCATTTCTGTACCAAAAATGAAATTTTCAGGTAGTGGTTTCGACGGAGGTCATTTTTATAAGTTGATGTAAAACAGACTGTTGTGAGGCTTGGGAGTCAACCGCCGCTGGTCCATTTTGCAGGGGGGTGGTGCAGTTTGGTTGCGGGAAGGTGGCCAGAAGCTGGCGCAACGAGTTCTGGCAAAAGGCGAAGCTGTTGGAAAACAGCATCCGATCCAGGTTCATGAACCGTTGGGCGGTTCGAAAGTACTGGGTGATGAGGGATGGTTTGGGGCGCGGGCCGATCCGTTTCGGGGTAACACGGATGATGGCGCGGATGATGACCGGCTTGATGATCTTGGGCCGGATGATGCGGGAGATGAATTTGTGGGGCCACATAGGGATTTCAGATTTCAAATTTTCAGACATTGATGACCGCGAAATGCGCGAATTGGCGCGAATAAGACCAGAAAACCTTTTGCAGAAATATTTTCGGGCAGAAAAATAAATCCGAAGAATTTAGGAGCTTGGAGCAAGGAGTTGGCCCCACCGGGATTTGAGTTTTCATAATATTATGTCGTTCTATTTTTCAGCCAGTCGGGTCGCGACACACGGTGTCTGGCGGATCGCAAACGCGCGGTCCGTGATGACCCACGGGCGAGAGCGTGACATGAAATCAGGAAAGGTGGTTGCCGCCGGGAGGGAATAAATTCGGAGGGGAAAAAGAGTTATCAGTTATCAGACGGGGCAAAGAATCAAATGCGGATTGCGGAACACTCGATTTCGGAATGCGGATTGCGGATTGCGGAATGATTAAGCAAAGAAACAAATGCGGAAGGAAACTGATTTTGCAGAAAAATGGAGAGCCAACATGGCAAAAAATTGGGAACAAATTCCTTTTGCTGAAAAATCAAAGTTGATGAACCACAGAGTACACAAAGACAGCAGAGACAACAAGGACTGCAAGGACGGCCACAGCCTTAGCCAGCCGTGGCCTCAGCGGCATCCGTGGGCAATTTCAGTTCCTATTTTTCTGCAAAAGGTTTCTCGCTTTTATGGCAACAACAGCCGGGGATTCACCGTGAACCCATTCGGATAGACTTTATCCGCCGGATTCGCCAGCGCCTGCCAATGCGCC